>JBAXMT010000138.1:0-6125 GCA_037134135.1 Methylococcaceae bacterium
AATAGTACAGTCGTTCGCGCCCATGCTTGTGCGGCACAGGGGCGGCGGGAAGCACTGCTGCATCCGAATCACTTGGGCGTTCAAAAAGGGGGGATACAGCACAAAAATTCATGCCGTGACCGATGGATTTGGCTACCCGATTTATTTTACACTTACTGATAATCACGCGATGTTCGACTTTTTTTACCTGTTGATTTTAAAGGCAACTCAACTGCGATAATAGATTGCTGAAAAACTGACATTCAATGTGCATAAGCAATTGACAAAAAAAGTCGAACATCGCGTTAAACATCCGTTATTGACATCAACCCCAGAGTCTCTCATGCCACGCACTATACAACCTAGATACTATTTGCCTTTTTTTGTTTTCATTTCACTTCTACCAGGTTGCCAATCAAGTTTTGGACCTCAATCCATTGATAATACTCGCGCCTCTTACAATCAAGCTATCGCAGACACGTCAAATCAACAGATGTTGTTGAATTTAGTGCGGTTAAAATACAAAGACGAAATGTTTTTTTTAAAAGTGGGTAGCGTAACGTCTACTTTCACTTATACCAGTAACATTGGAGTAGGTTCAACTTCCAATTTTGGCGCAAGTAGTTTTACATATTTGCCAAAAGATTCTGTTTCTCCATCTTTAGGTATAAGTTATTCGGATATTCCAACTATTTCTTATCAACCGTTACAAGGTGAAGATTTCTTTAAAAGTGTGTTGTCGCCGATTTCTTTAGATCGAATTTTAGTGTTGATTCAATCGGGGTGGAACATCGAACGAGTCTTTAGTTTGTGCGTTGAAAGAGTGAATGATTTGCATAATTCACCAAATTTGACTGATCGCTCTGAGAATAAAAAATTCAGTGCCATATTAAAGCTATTAAGAACATTGCAACTAAGCCACAGTATCGAAGTTGGACTCAGTCAAGACAATCTTCATTTAATAATGCTGTTCAAACCAACTGCTGATAATTGGTTGAATATAAATGAACTTCAGAGTCTTTTAGGCGTTAAGAATAACGAAATCACAAAAAATTTGTTTACGATCAGTTCGGATTTTTTAAACGTTTCCCCCAATCAAATTACTATTCAGACACGCGGCATAAACACCGTTATGCACTATCTCGCGCAGACTGTTGTCAGTCCAGAAGAACACATAAAAGCGGGATTGGTTGAAGATACCTTTTCTGATACCGATAATTTATTTCGAGTAAATGTCAGTGCAAGCCGTCCAACCGACGCATTTATTACGGTGCCTTATAACGGATATTGGTTTTATATTGCTGACAATGATTTACACTCTAAATCTGCTTTTATGTTGCTATCACAATTATTTGATTTGCAGTCAGGACAAACTGTTTACGCGGGTCCGACACTCACATTGCCCGTTCGTTAATTATTAAGCAGGTTTTTTTTATGTATATCTCATTACGACCTTGGTTACTGGAAGATGTGACGACTTTAACGGCATACTTTAATAACCAGAATATCAAAAATAACCTGCGAGACTACATTCCGTACCCTTACTCTACAACGGATGCTGAAAAATTTATTGAAAGCCAAACCGACTTATTACCGACACAAAATTTTGCTGTTTTAAATGAACAAGAAATCGTCGGTGGTATTGGAATTATTCTTCAGGAAGATATTTATAAAATGAATGTTGAATTAGGTTATTGGATTGCGGAGGAATTTTGGGGAACAGGTATCGCAACCATCGCAGTAGAACTGATGACACAATATGTTTTTGACAGTTTTACCATCAATCGTATCGTTGCCGAAGTATTTGATTACAACAAAGCGAGTATGCGGGTATTGGAAAAAAATGGTTATTACTTAGAATCTGTCAGACGAAAAGGTATATTAAAAAATGATGTTTTAATCGATGACTTTATATGGATTAAAGCAAAATTCTAAAAATAAACTATTATCTTCATCTGAAATTTTCATTCTGAACAACAACGGACGATTCACTAATGTTCTTCAAACACGCTTTACCTTTTTTTATTTCGACTTTACTTTTGGCGGGTTGCCAATCAAGTTTTGGTCCCCAATCAATCAACAACACCCATGCTCCTTACAATCAAGCGATAGCGGATACTGCAAATCAGCAAATGCTATTAAATTTGGTACGCCTAAAATATCGGGATGAAATGTTTTTTTTAAAAGTGGGTAGCGTAACGTCTACATTCACGATGAAAAGTAACATCGGAGCAGATTTTGTAAAAAATTTAGGACTGGGTAGCTACAGTACCCTCGCAAAAGATTTAATCAGTCCCGCTTTGGGTATGAGTTATTCCGATATTCCAACTATTTCTTATTTGCCTTTGCAGGGTGAAGATTTCTTCAAAAGTGTGTTATCACCGATTTCTTTAGACACGCTTTTAGTTTTGATTCAATCGGGTTGGAATATCGATCGCGTTTTTAATTTGTGTGTGGAAAGAGTAAATGATTTATATAATTCGCCCAGTTCAGCATTTTCATCAACTAATCCTGAACACGACAAATTTAGTACGGTATCAAAACTGTTGAGATCGTTACAGCTTAGTCACAGTATTGAAGTTGGATTGAGTCAAGATAATCTTCATTTAATGATATTGTTTAGACCAACGCCAGAGAATCAATCGAGTATAGATGAGTTACAAAATCTTTTAGGTATTAAAGGTGGGGCAACAAATAACCTGTTTAGAATTAGTTCCGATTTTTTAGGTGTATCGCCGAATCAAATCACGATTAACACACGCGGTATAAGTAGCATTATGCACTATCTCGCTCAAACAGTTGTTAGTCCACACGAGCATATCAAAGCTGGATTAGTTGAACCTAATGTCAATTTAGGCAAAGAAACAGAGAAATTATTTCAAGTCAATGTAAGTGAATACCCACCTGATAATGCTTTTATTACTGTGCCTTATAGAGGATATTGGTTTTACATTGCGGCAAATGATTTACGGTCTAAATCTGTTTTTATGTTGCTATCACAGTTGTTTAATTTACAGTCTGGACAGATTAAGTACACCGGTCCAACGCTTACGTTACCTGTTCGTTAAGGATAGAATTAAAAATAATATCCCGATTTAAAAATGAAAATCGGGATGTTTAGTTTTGACCGTTTGCTAAATTTCGTATTTATCAAAGAGAGCCTTTTTTTGTGTTAAGATTGATTTTACACTGCAAACCAAAGATAGTTATTTTAATAGGAAATGCGAAAGAGGATTGGCTTTATCACCAATGCACTATCCCTCCCCGAAATTTAATAGATACGGGTTTTTCGCGCAAAAATTGAATGAATGCTAATAAAAAAACAGCAGAAAAACCTTTAGATAATTTTTTATCACTGTATGGCGATAGTCTAAAACGGTTAGCTTTAAATGACAGTGGTTTTGTATTTGATCCAATGAATGGACATAGTTTTACTGTGAATCCAAGTGGTTTAGAACTTCTTAAACTGATGCAAAAACAAAAAGATGTCGAACTAATCAAACATCAAATTTTGCGTGATTTCGATGTGTCAACTGAAATGTTGGAACGGGACGTTGTAGAATTCAGTGAACAATTGAAACGCTATTTAAAATAAGCAAGATTTGGTGATAAAAATGCTAGTAAGAGAAGTAAATCAGTTGAGTATTGCCGTCACGGGCATGAATGCACGCGCCGACAATCCAGGTCCTGGAATGGCGGTAGCGCGTTGCCTTCGAGAAATGGCAAATTTTCAAGGCAAAATTATTGGATTGGGGTATGACGTTTTAGATCCTGGATTATTTCAAACTGAGTTAACGGATGCTGGCTATTTATTGCCGTATCCTTCAGCGGGCGAACAGGAATTATTAGCTCGATTACAATATATTCAAGAAAAAGAAGGAATTGACATATTGATTCCTTGTTTGGATGCTGAAATTTTAAGCATGATTCATTTGCAAGACGAAATCGCAGCATTGGGTATCAAAATGCTGTTGCCGACAAAAGACCAATTGCAATTACGCAATAAAGATCGTTTACATGAATTCGTCAATGAAATTGGTGTGAAAACCCCAGAACAAACCGTTGTCACTAACAGTAGATTTTTTAACGATTGCACAAAAAAAGGCTGGTCGTACCCGTTAGTCGTAAAAGGGCAATTTTATGATGCAGGCATTGCCTATAATCCTGAGCAAGCTATCGCGTTATTTCACAAAATTGCAGCAGTTTGGGGAATGCCTATTTTGGTGCAGAAGCTAATTGAAGGTGATGAGGTCAATTTAACAGGTTTAGGCGACGGTGAAGGAAATTTACTCGGCACCGTGATGATGCGTAAACGCGCTATCACCGATAAAGGCAAGGCTTGGGCGGGAATCACTGTTCACGATGGTGGTTTGTTAAAAGAAGCCGAAAAATTAGTGCAGGCTTTAAAGTGGCGCGGACCGTTAGAAGTTGAAATGATGCGTGATAATCAAGGTGATTACTATTTGATTGAAATAAATCCACGTTTTCCTGCTTGGATTTATTTGGCAAAAGCAAATGGCAGTAATTTACCTCGCGCATTGCTTGAAATGTTGCAACAGCAACCATTGAGTGAATTAGAAACGCCCAAAGTGGGAACTTTATTTATTCGTTATGCTCAAGACGTAATTGTGTCTTTAGCAGATTTTGAAGCCATGACCATGACTGGCGAACGCACAAAACAGGATTAAAAAATGACTAAAAAATTATTAAAAACATGGCAAAAACCCAGCATCACGCCTCATCAATTAGGCACCTTGAATAAATTCGGTCGCCCTATTGGTACTGATTATGTGGATAAAATCGATGGCGTAGCGGTTGAAGATTTACTGCGTGAATATGGTTCACCGTTATTTGTGATTTCTGAAAAACGTCTGCGTGATAATGTGCGACAATTGAAACGGACATTTGAATCACGTTATCAGCCAGTGATTCATGCGTGGTCTTATAAAACGAATTATTTAAATGCCGTTTGTGCCACTTTACATCAAGAAGGCTCGTGGGCTGAAGTGGTATCGGCCTTTGAATATGAAAAAGCTCGCAGTTTAGGTGTTCCTGGATCACGAATTTTATTCAATGGTCCGCACAAACCTCGTGCGATTTTGGAACGTTGTGTTGCGGAAGGCGCACAGATTCATATCGACAATTTAGATGAGTTACATTTGTTAAATTCTGTTGCCAGAGAATTGGATAAAGTCACAGCGGTGACGTTACGTTTAAATCTCGAAACGGGATATACAGAAGAATGGAGTCGATTCGGTTTTAATTTGGAATCAGGTGCAGCATTAGATGCGGCAATTCAAATTAGCAATAGCTCACATTTAAAATTAAGTGGTTTACACAGCCATATCGGCACATTCATTCTTGATGCTCGAGCTTACCAAGTGCAAGTAGAGAAAATGATTGAGTTTATGGAATCAATTGAGCAACAAAATTATGCGGTGATTGAAAGTTTGGACATCGGCGGTGGTTTCGCGTCACAAAATGCCGTGCAAGGCTTGTATTTACCTGCTGAACAAGTTGTTCCACCGATGACACAATATGCTGACGCAATTTGTTCGACGTTGTTAAAAAAGACCACCAATCGTGAAGCACAAGGCAAACCACGTTTAACCTTGATTTTAGAAAGCGGCAGAGCAGTTATTGATGATGCCGAAGTGTTAGTGAGTTCCGTTGTCGCAAGCAAACGTTTACCAGATGGTCGGGCTTCTTATGTTATGGATGCAGGTGTGAATTTGTTATTTACTGCTTTCTGGTATGACCATCGAGTTAGACCAACTCGCCCTTTACAAGGTGGTGCGGAAGAAACTGTGTTGTATGGTCCTTTGTGCATGAACATCGATATAATTCGGCAAAGTATTAGTATGCAGCCGTTATCTGTAGGCGATAGTTTAGTGATAAGTCCAGTCGGAGCTTATAACAATACTCAATGGATGCAATTCATTGAGTATCGTCCAAATGTCGTGATGGTTGATGAAAAAGAACAAGTGTCGGTTGTTCGTAGAAACGAAACATTAACGGATATAAATGAATTTGAATCTTTACCGACTCATCTAAATGGTTCGTTTAAGTTTAGCGAATAGATAAATCAAAAGGTCAATGTTAAATGTACGCGATAACTAAGAAAAACATGGGTGACATGGTTACTG
>JBAXMT010000139.1:0-6111 GCA_037134135.1 Methylococcaceae bacterium
CTTGCTGAGGTTGTTGACCACCTTGCTGTGGCTGCTGTCCGCCTTGCTGAGGTTGCTGTCCGCCTTGCTGGGGTTGTTGACCGCCTTGCTGAGGTTGTTGACCACCTTGCTGGGGCTGCTGTCCGCCTTGCTGAGGTTGTTGACCACCTTGCTGAGGTTGTTGACCACCTTGCTGAGGTTGTTGACCACCTTGCTGGGGTTGTTGACCACCTTGCTGTGGCTGCTGTCCGCCTTGCTGAGGTTGTTGACCACCTTGTTGTGGCTGCTGTCCGCCTTGCTGAGGCTGTTGACCGCCTTGCTGAGGCTGTTGACCACCTTGCTGAGGTTGTTGTCCGCCTTGTTGCGGTTGTTGACCACCTTGCTGAGGCTGTTGACCACCTTGTTGTGGCTGTTGACCACCTTGTTGTGGTTGTTGTCCGCCTTGCTGAGGTTGTTGTCCGCCTTGCTGAGGTTGCTGACCACCTTGTTGTGGTTGTTGTCCGCCTTGCTGAGGTTGTTGACCACCTTGCTGAGGTTGTTGACCACCTTGTTGATTGTTTTGATCTGCCATTGTCTTTCCCTTGTTAGTTGAGTAATTTGTAATTGATGTACTAAGTGCGAGGCAATTCTACCGTAATGTTTATTACAGAAAATAACTTACACTCAAAAATGTGATTTGTATCACAAACAAAAATTCATGTGTCGTTTAAATTCGATAGCCGTCATTGCTTTCTAATAGTGCTACTGCTTCTTTAATCTTTACTTCAACTTCTTCGTTTAATTCATTATTTTTATAAATTTTTTCTAACAAACCTTCCGAAACTAATGCTTCTTTAATCCAACGTTTCATAAAACGATAATTCGCATAACTGGTTGCAATTTCACCTGTCGCTGGATTTTTCAAACCCGATTTCACCACCGCAGGTTTTGCGGCTTTTGTCACAGGTTTAACTAGCGGTTGTGCCATTGCTTTTTCTGGAATGAGTGGATTTATATTTGCTGTAACAGACATCAAAGCTGGAGCGCTATCGTCAATAACTTTTTCTTTTTTATTGTCATTAACCACGCTAAAAATAACATACGCCGCATAAATTACCGTTAATACAAAAAATATTTCTGTCATGTTTTTATCCTCTGAAAAATAGAAAAATTACCGCTGATAACCCATTGCATGTCGTGCCAATACTGTTTTAGCAAATGGCAATACGTCTAGTAATGCTAGTCCAACATTGCGAACTGCTGCAACAGCCAACCATTCGTTTGAAAAAATACGAACTACGGTATTAGTAAATTGAATCGTACGTGATTGATCCGTTTGTCGCATTTGAGCGTAACGATTTAAAAAATTCGATGCACCAATATCGCTAGTTTCGTTTTGTACTTGCAACATTTCAGCTAAAACGACCACATCACGCAAACCTAAATTAAATCCCTGCCCTGCAACGGGATGTAATTGATGCGCGGCGTTACCGATAATCACCGCACGTTCTGAAATCATCGCATCAGCGTGAATCAATGATAATGGAAATGCCCGACGTGGCGCACTTGATTTCAATTCACCTAACCGCCACCCAAAACACCGTTGTAATTGCTCGATAAAATCCGCTTCGTTCCCTAACATTAACGCTTCGGCTTCTTCAGTGGTACGCGTCCAAACCACAGCTAAATCATGTGTTCTCATTGGTAATAACGCTAATGGCCCTGAAGCAGTGAAACGTTCATAAGCTACATTTTTATGCGGTTTCGAGGCGGTGATGGTCGTGACTAATGCCGTTTGCTCGTAATCAGAAATATGTTGTGAAATGTTTAATAATTGTCGCACCGAAGAATTTCCACCGTCCGCGCCAACCACTAATTTTGCTGTTAAATTTAACGCTTCATCGTTGTGTTTCAAATTAACAAATACCGCATTTTCGTCAGCGATTAAACCCATCACACGCGCTGGACAATAGATAGTCACATTTTCAGCCGTCGCAACTTGTTCAGCAATATGCGTTTCTAAATCTCGCGCAGTAATTACATAACCCAAAGCATCAACGTTTTCTTTTTGAGCAGATAAACGTGTTTTGCCAAAATGTCCTTTGTCTGAAATATGAATGTGTTCAATTGGTGTAGCAGCGTGTTCAACACCTTGCCAAAGATTTAACGCTTTCAACGCATCAACAGTCGCCGCAGCTAATGCTAAAGCTCTATCGCCTAACGCGGCTGTTTGCAAAATTTCACGTTCTTGCGCTTCGATAATGGCGATTTTCAAACCGCTATTTTTTAATGCTAACGCCAAACAATTGCCTGCTAATCCGCCGCCAACAATGAGTAAATCATAATCCACTTTCGCCCCCAATTTCGCGTTGATTACGCGCCATCAACGCTTCAATATCCACGATTGTTTTCGGCACACCGTCGGTGAGAATTTCATGCCCCGTTTTCGTGATTAATACATCATCTTCAATCCGAATTCCAATGCCGCGCCACTTTACATCAACTGTTTTACAATTTTCAGAAATATACAAACCAGGTTCGACCGTCAAGACCATTCCCGCTTGCAAAGTTCGCCATTCTTGATTGAGTTTGTAATCACCGACATCATGCACGTCCATTCCCAACCAATGTCCGATGCGGTGCATATAAAACTGTTTATATTTTTCGTCTTTAATCAGTTTTTTAACGCTACCTTTCAGCAAACCCAATTTCACCAAACCTTTCGTCATCACTTCAACCGAAGCATCATGGGCTGCATTCCACGGTGTATTCGGTTGAAGTTGTTCAATTGCGGCGAGTTGCGCGTCCAAAACTAATTGATATAACTGCGCTTGCGGTTCTGTAAATTTTCCCGAAATAGGAAACGTACGCGTAATGTCAGCGGCATAATGATCACATTCTGCACCTGCATCAATCAATAATAAATCACCATTTTTTAATTTATCACTATTGGCAGTGTAATGAAGTACACAAGCATTTTTACCACCAGCCACAATTGATGGATACGCCACAGCACGCAAACCCGATTGCATAAAATGATGCACAATATCAGCTTCAATTTGATATTCGTAACGCCCTGCTTTGCAAAATTGCATCGCTTTAACGTGTGCTTGTGCTGTTACATCGGCGGCAAGGCGCATCAAATCTAATTCCGCTGAACTTTTGAATAAACGCATTTCATGCAAAATCGGTTCGATTGACGCGATTTCCGCTGGCGCAACAACTCCTGAACGTGATTGACTACGAATATGTTTAATCCATGCTTGTAAACTGTGATCTAAATCCGAGTCGCGCCCCATTGGATAAAAGACTTTGTTTTGATTTTCGAGCATTCCCGATAAAATTTCATCTACATCATCAATCGGAAATGAATCATCAGCGGCATAATGTTTCGTCGCGCCTTCTAATCCAGAATGTGCGCCTTCCCAAAGTGCTTTTTTCTTATCAAATTCGCGGCAAAACAAAATATATTCGCCCTGCTCTCGTCCTGGAATAAAAACCGCTAACGCATCTGGCTCGTTGAATCCCGTTAAATAATAAAAATCGCTGTCTTGGCGAAATGGATAATCCACATCTCGATTGCGAATGCGTACATCTGCGCTACTAATTAACGCGATATTACCTTTGCCGACGCGCTGCATAAGCAATTTGCGGCGTTTTTTAAATTCACTTTGTTTCATTTATTAAACTCATCTCGCAACGCCAACACAGCAGCGCGTAAATACTCTGTTAATTCCATAAAATCATTTTCAGCTTCTTCATCTTCCAATTCGATGTCGGTATCGAGTTTTGTAATTTCAGCGACATCTTTAAGAATTTCTTGGGTTTGTACAGAAAATGTTGTCGCCGTGTTTGCAAAACCTACGCCGAATAAAAATCCTTTACACCATTGGCGTAACGCATCTACTCGCTCGACTAAATCCGATTCTTCGTCTTCTGGTAAAAATAATTCAAACTCAAATTCGTCATGCGCTAATACGCCTTGCGTATCATCAAACAAACCAATTAACTCAACATTATGTTCACGATTTATGGGTGGCGTATTTTGCAGTAATTCATTCAACCAACTTTGATTACTGAATTTTCCATTTATTGCTAATAATCCACTTGCCATACCGTGGGCTTCGGCAGCGGATAATTCTGCGTCATACTGCACTAAAATCGCATCAATCGTCGTGTAACTCATTTTTTCTCCATTCAATAATGTTGGTTAATACTGGCTTATGCTACCATTGTTCGTTGTCTTAATGACCATTTCCATATAGATTTTAACAACCTTACAATAACGCAATGAAACCAAAAACATCGTACCCAGAAGAATTAAAATCTCTCGAAACTAAATTGGACGTGTTGATTGATGAATATCAGCAAATTAAAGTCGAAAATGTTTCACTCAAAACCAAGCAAGATACATTAGTGCGTGAAAAAGCCAAATTAGTGGAAAAAACAACGCTTGCACGCACCCAAGTAGAAGCGATGATTAACCGATTAAAAGATATGGAGCAAAATTCATGAATAATAAACAACCGTCTGCTGTTTCACTAAATATTTTGGGTAAAGAATATAAAATTGCCTGTGATTTTGACGAACAAGAATCACTGTTAGAATCAGCAAAACAACTTGACGAAAAAATGCGGAAAATTCGCAACGCAGGAAAAATTAACGGTGATGACAGAATCGCTGTAATGGTTGCGTTAAATATCGCGCATGAGTTACAAATGCTGAAAATTGAAAATTCAAAGTTAAATCAAAACCTCAATGAATGTTTATCAAATATGCGTCATAAAATAGAAAATGTTTTAGAAAATGACTAAAACTGATTAAACTATCGTGGTATTTCCTGCGGCGTTTGAGAGTGTTCTGGGTGTTTCCTGAACCTATATTACCCTCGGGAATGGGTGTTCAGTTAGGGTGTGCATACTTACCTTTGTGTAAGCAGTCCGATTAACAGACCTCGTTCCCCCTTGAACCTTCGGTTCATGGACGAAAGGACACGGCGGCGCAGGTGGGAAATACCAATTGTTTTCACACAATTGCCTTCGCTTTCACTCATGCCTTCACAAAATCGCTCCCTTTTTCTCATCATTTTATTCGCCAGCACCTTGTTTTCCAGTGCGTTACTTATGTTCGTCTTGCAACCGCTATTTGGCAAATTACTTTTGCCATTGCTTGGTGGCACACCTGCGGTGTGGAACAGTTGCATGGTGTTTTATCAAAGCGTTTTGTTTTTAGGCTATTTGTACGCGCATTTGTTGGGAACACGTTTAAATTCAAAAGTTCAAATCACGGTGCATTTAGTTGTCATTGCACTCAGTTTTTTAGCCTTACCCGTTGGCTTACCTGAAAATTTATCACCACCGACTGAAACGAATCCGACTTTTTGGATTTTCTCAACGCTTGCATTGGCGATTGGTTTGCCGTTTTTCATCCTTTCCACGACTGCGCCATTGATTCAAAAATGGTTCGCTCACGTTGGACATCACGACAGTCACGACCCCTATTTTCTTTATGCCGCAAGTAACACGGGTAGTTTAGTTTCACTTTTAAGTTATCCGTTTTTAGTTGAACCACATTTTGGCTTAACCGCCCAACAATCCGATTGGTCAATGGGCTACGTTGTTTTATGTGTTTTGATTGCAAGTTGTGGCGCGATGTTATGGAAAAATTACCGCGCCACAAATTACAGTTACGTTGCTAGTGAAAGTGTTGCCATTCAAACCGATGCTTTTTATTACGAACGTCACGTTACGGTTGCGTCGTCACACGCGCCGCCGCTTTCGTGGAAAACCAAATTTTATTGGGGGGCATTGGCATTTGTGCCGTCGAGTTTGTTGCTCGGTTTGACAAATTTTATCAGTACCGACATTGCCTCAGTGCCGTTACTTTGGATTATTCCACTGACGGTTTATTTGTTTTCGTTTGTACTGGTTTTTTCGCGTTGGAACGATAAAAGTCACGTTTGGTTTGTGCGTTTGCAACCGATTTTTTTAATTCCTTTTGTGGCGTATGCGTTTATCAATCCCGCTGATTTGCCGTATTGGATGTATTTGGTTTTTCATGTTGTAGCATTTTTCTTTGCGATTATGGTGTGTCATGGAGAACTTGCCGCGCAACGTCCACACAGCTCGCACCTCACGACGTTTTATTTGATTA
>JBAXMT010000140.1:0-6099 GCA_037134135.1 Methylococcaceae bacterium
TTCGCCCAATTTTGCAAAGTTCGCAGACAAAATAGATGGCGCAATCCAATTTTCATTCATAGGTAAATCCTCTTGGTTAAGTTAAAAAGTTATTGTTTAAAAATTATGCTGCCTTTTGCATTAACGGCAATTGAAATCGACCAGCAACAACACCTGAAACTGTTAAATCTTCGTCTAATTCTTCCCAGCGCAATGCGTAGCCGTTGACTTCAATGTGAACATCTTTTAATTGCTTATCTGTCGCGCCACTTAAAATTTGAAAACGGTCAGCAGGAAAACCGACAATTCGCCCATCGGTCAATTCGACGTAAATCATCCGTTTTTCTGTCCAAACATCAACCGCGACAGGTTCTATTTTAGTTTCGATGGTATTCATTATATTTCTCAATAAACAGTAATTTATGTTCAAAAATTAGCCGTTCAATTTCGCGTAAATTATGTAGCGGAACGCCCCGATTATTTGCTAACGATACAGGTATCAACCAAAATTTAGCTTCACCTTCGTTGCAACGCACATGAATATGAGGGGGTTCTGAACCTTCATCCGAATAAAAGTGAAAACGAAAACTTCCGATTCGCAACAAAGTTGGCATTTTTAAAGCTCCAAAAAACTAAAATTCATCACAAAATTGTAACCACAATTATTTATCATGTTTTTCCTTTACCTGTCGGTTTTCACATCGTCGCGCAACACATGATACAAATGCTCAATCAAGCCATCGCTATCTTCGGCAGGATTTTCATAAACGCCATCGGGATTAGCATTTGCGCTTTGCGTTTGCTGTTCGTGATTACTCGCAAGCGTTGCGCTAATTAACGTTTCGCCCTCTTTGGGTTCAAGCGTGAGCAAATAAATGACTTCACTTGCCTCTTTATTCAAGAATCCAACCAAGCCGTTCAACATTCCTTGCGATTTATAACTGACGTAATACAAATGTTTCGCTTTATCGTAATCAGTCACTTTCATGTCGCTTTGCCGCAATGCTGTTCCCAGTACGCGCCACGCATCCATCACAGGCAATTTCAACAGCAATTTTTTCGGACTTTCATCAAGCAAAACGACTTTTTCATCTAAACCACCGAGTTGTTTTTTCGGTTCGACACTATCATCAATCACTGAATTTGCAGGTGTTTTTTGTAACGCTAACGTCGGCGGTTTTTCTAGCATCGCGGTATCACGATAACGACTATTTTCAGCCGCCCCGCAAGCAATTAAACCGCTGGTTAAAATCAAAACAAAGAGTTTGCGATTCATGCTATTCACAATAAAAACGACGGTGAGTCAAAACAGGAAACCCAGCACGCACTTTTGTGATTCTTTCATGGTCGATTTCAGCCGAAACAAAGCCGCTGCCTGTTTTATAGCAATCCAAAATCACGCCCCAAGGATCAATAATCATGCTGTGTCCAAAGGTTCGACGACCGTTTTTATGGAAACCGCCTTGATTTGGCGCGATGATATAACACAAATTTTCAACCGCACGCGCTCGCAATAATAATTCCCAATGTGCCGCGCCCGTTTCAGCCGTAAATGCTGACGGAATCACGATAAAATCCACGCCCTGCTCACTCATTTTGCGGAAAAATTCAGGAAAACGTAAATCATAACAAACTGCTACGCCCATGCGTCCAAACGGCGTATCAATCACTAATGAATCATCCCCCGCTTCAATTGAATCTGATTCACGATAAACTTCATTCGTATTCGGAACGTGAACGTCAAATAAATGCACTTTGTCATAACGCGCCACTCTTTCGCCTTTATCGTTATAAATCAAACACGCCGCACGAACTTTGTTTTCATTGTCGCCTGCAATCGGAATCGTGCCGCCGACAATCCAAACGCCATATTTTTTTGCAGTATTTTCTAAAAAACTTTGAATTGTTCCCAAACCGTCAACTTCTTTTACTTTAATTTTATCTTGTTCGTGATCGCCCATTAACGCAAAGTTTTCAGGCAATGCCACTAATTTCGCACCTGATTTTACTGCTTCAGCAATGAGTTTTTCTGCCTCTAATAAGTTTGCACTGATATTTGGACTGGAAGCCATTTGAATGGCGGCACATTTAGTCATGATGATAAGCCTCTTTTGAATTAAATTTTTGATTTAGCCACGAAAAATCTGTGATTCCGTGCCATGTTTTTTGCATCACTCCATCGTTTTCATGAACAGGAATAACGTCGATATTTCCCCATGAACCATTGACTTGATATTGCAATCCGAAGAAAAAGCCATCTTGGTCTTTACCCGTCAATGTTTTTCCAACAATGCTCATTATTTTTCCGACAATTGTACCAGCAATAGGCAATGCGTCGGCACTTTTAGGCGTGACATTCACCAAGTAATCTACATTTTCTTGCACAAAATCGGTATCGCCTTTCAGTATAATTTTAGCGGGAATTGCGTCTACCGTTAAATCTTGAGTGTGGGCTTTGCCTTGTAAAATATCAAAGTGTCCATTGATACTGTTAAAGGTTAACCCTTCTGAATACACATCACTAAAATCGAGTTGTAAACGCTTCAACCATTGCTCCAAAGCTAATACACCTAAAATTCTTGCAAAGCCTGGTTCGATACTTAAAACTCGTCCGTTTTGTAAATTCAAATCTGCTTGTCCACGCAATTTTTCTAAACTAAATTGCTGCGGTGCGCCTTGCCAGTTTAGATTTAATTTCATGTTGCCCGTTGTTTCTGCAATATCTTTTGTAATTCCTAAATTTGAAAACAATTGCCCTGCTTTGAAAAAATCTAATTTGCCATGCAATTGGGTTTGTGCATTTTGCCATTCACCAGACATCAATAAATGATGCGTTGTCGCTTGCAACTCTATGGTTTTAAATTGCATTCCATTTTGGATTTGCGTCGTTTCAATGCTTAATTTTCCAAGTGGTTTATCATTCCAAAACGTTTTTTCACTTTCTAACAAAAACGATGGTAATTTTTTTGACGTGGTAGGTGGTGTTACTACAATTTCGTTTGGGATTTCATTGCTTGTTTGTAATTGTTTAAAAAATGCTAAATCCAATTTTTCGAGTTCTAATTTAAGAATCGAATTTTTTTGTTGTGCAATTTTTCCCTGTGCAAATGTACTTTTTAAATCCCCTTGCCACAATTCATCATCACGTTTTAAAACCAAATCGAACTCACCTAATTCAGATTTTTTCCAATACGCATTTCGACTATAAAGTGAAACAGTGTGAATGCCATCAGCGTTATTTTCTGAACTCGCCACCAAACCGAACCAATCTTGCAAGGCTAATTTATCACGCGAAATTTTTAAACTTACGCCTAACGTTTCTGGAAATTCAACTTGCCCATCACCTAACAAAATTGCACCACGTTCAAGGCGTTTATTTTTTAAGTCGATATTCACAGCCGCTTTTAGGGTTTCATTGTAATTCAGTTTTATAGGCAAAAATGTTTCATCACCGAGCGTCAACAGCATCGAAAACGGAACTTTTTGCAATTTAGCTTTTGCAAGTTCAGCGGGTAAATTTAATGAAACACCTGCTAACATGGATTGAATTTGCAACGTCGGCGATGCTTTGCCGTAAGGCAACGCGAGCGTAAGTTGATAATCGGTTAAACCTTCAATCCACGTCGTTTTTGCATTCAATTTTGTGAGCGGCAAAATATCAAGTTGCGAAAATAAATCTTCCACGCTAGTGCTGCCGATAACATTGACGCTGGTTTGCGTGTCGCCACTTTGCAAACGAATTTGAATCGGACGATTTAACGCCACCGCGTCAATGCGATCACTAAAAATGCCATTTTCAGTAAATTTCAACGCGCCTGTCAGATTTTGAACGGGCAAATCTAACGATTTTACTTTGAGTTTTGCATTTTGAAATTTTGCCGAACCTTGTATTTTTGACGTTAACTTTTCAACCAATGAAATTTGTAAATCGAGCGAAACGCTAGTTCTTCCTTGTGGCGAAATAGCGGTTAAAACCGAATCAACTCGTGACTTTAAAGGCGTGTGTTGCATAAAATCTAATACCTGCGAAATTTCCCCTTCTGCTTCGCCAATAATCCCAACGTAATTACTCTTGGACATCGACGGAATAGTGATTTCAGCCGATTTCAGCGTCGCATTTTGCGCCATACCCGATAAATTTACTTGTAAACTGTCCTGATAAAATCGCACTTGCGCGGTCAAATTATCAAGTGGCAACCAATCAGGCGCGTAATTAAGCCGACCATTTTCAGCATCAAAAATTACTTCAAACACGCCATTATTTTTTTCAAAGGGAAAATCTTTTAGCAAACCATAAAATAAAAATTGCCCATTTTTCACCTGCCCTTTTTCAAACGCTTTATCCAGCCATTCAATTATGTCTTTGTCCATAATTCCAACAGGCAAATATCGCCATGTTTGCGTTGCGTCACGAATTTCAAATTGCGTTTGCAAATCCATAAAACCATCACCATTTTTTGGCAGCGTCAATTGCAAACAACTTTCGCTAGGAATATCTCGATTATTTAAAATGATTTTTTCACTAGAAATCTTCCACTCATCAACGGTTTGTTGCCATGATAAAGTGGTTTCTAATTTTATTTCAGGTAAGGCTTCACGAAATAACGACGGCGCGTGTAAAGCCAAGTTTTCAGAATTTAATTGCAACATTCCCGCAAGTTCATTTCCTTGAAAATGACCATTCAAATGCTCTATATTAAAGTTTGCGACGTTAATTTTTAAATCTTCAAATTCACCATTTGCTGCTATTTTTCGTTGAGTGGGTTGTGTAAACAAACTGAAATTTTTCAACGTCCCTTGTAATTGATTTTGCTCAAATGGTTTTTCAGCAAAAAAATTAACCATTGGAATAAAGGGAATGATTTCCAATTTATCCAAAAAAAGCCCAAAACTATTTTCAATTGAATTATTTTCATTCAACGTCGCCGAAATTGCCCCGTTCAACTTCGTTTCTAGCATAGATATTTCAAAATTTGGCACCGCAATTTTCCATAAATCATTTTGATGCTCAATATGAAAAGAACTACTCAGATTATCAAGTTTAAAGTTTAAATGTTGTGGACGGGTTAATTCGATATTTTGCAATTTTACATCGCCATTAACGGAACTTATTTGCCCCGATTGTAAATGTATCCATGCTTTAAAATTCGCATTGCCTTCCAAAATTTTTAGTGATAGCGGTAATTCAAATGCAGCTAATTCTTTAATTTTTATATTATTACTTTCGACATAAATGTTGCCATTTAGTGTTTTTAATTCAAATGGATTTCCGTTAAAAACCATTGATACACGCAACGGTTCTGCTTTCGATAATTCTGCTAAAAGATTTATACGATGTGTTTCTCCGTCATTCATAATCGCTAAATTCACAGGTGATATTTGCTGCTCAGATTTATTGAATTTTTCATCGTGCCACGTTATTTTGCTTTGTAAAATTAGATATTTTCGACCTTGCAATAACCACAACGGTTGACCTTCACTGGCTTTTAAACCTTCGAGTGTAATACTGTCATCAGCGTGGCGAGTTAAAGTAATTTTTGCACCAACTAAAGTAATCGATGTTGCAGCAAGTAAGTTTTGCGACGAAAAATAATGTAAAACATCAACGCCTAAACGAATTTCTTTGAGTTGAATTTTTTCGTTGGCAATGTTTAATTGCGATAAATGGATTTCAGGCTGAATGCCGTGTAACTTTGCACTTAATTTTCCAATGGTGACAGGTGCTTCAATGACTTCGCTTAATTCGTGAGCTAAATCTGTTTTGTAATTCTCAATTTTAGAAAATAAAAAATTCACACCCAAAAAACTGATAGCAATCAGTAATAATGTCCACAACAAAAAATGATGCGCGAAATTAAAAATGTGACGAATCATGATGTGTGTATGTTTTTTTATTTAGGATAATTTTCATATTTTCTCCAAATTTCTACGATGCAAGTATTTAAACTTTGTTAGTCACACGCACCAATGACGTTACATTTTCGCATAAATCACTGTAAAAAGTTTTACGCATGGCATTTTACAAAATTAACACCCACTAAAAAGGCTGGTTTTTGCCAGCCTTTTTGTGAAATTAGATTAGCAATATCTATTTCGGTTCATCAGTCATCGCATTCACCA
>JBAXMT010000141.1:0-6073 GCA_037134135.1 Methylococcaceae bacterium
AAATTTTAATGCTGGCGAAACGTAACGCTTTATTTTCAGCGCGAAGTTTGGCAAACGGCAACGCTGCAATCGCATCAAAAGTCAGAATCAACACGAAATATAAAATGTATTCCGAATGTGTGGCGTAATTTAACGCGCCAGAAATTGCGCTGTTGAACGTCGTGAGTAACGCGAAAATACTGAGATTCAGCAATAAAATGAAACTCAACGCGGTTGAATAGGCTTTATCGTTGTCACTGCGAAATCGAAAATAGCCCGTTTCAAATCCAAGCAGCAAAAACACCGATAAAAAGCCTGAATACGCATAAAATTCCGACACCACGCCGTATTCTGTCGTAGTGAAATAGTAAGTATAAAGCGGAACAAGCAGATAATTGAGGAAGCGTCCGAAGATGCTGCTCAAGCCATAAATGGCTGTTTGGGAAACGAGTTTTTTAATCATCAATTCAAGCGTTTTTCGTGTAGATACTCGTAGCAAATTTATTTTATTTCTGCGCGAACAAATCCAATTTGTCGCCACGCTTCATACAACACAATCGCAACAGTATTCGATAAATTCAAACTACGACTTTCGGGTTGCATTGGTAAATATAAACATCGTTCGCCAATATCTTGCAACACCTCAGCAGGCAAACCGCGTGTTTCAGGACCAAATAAAAACGTATCGCCCGCTTCAAAAACTACATCACTGTAAATCGTTTTGCCTTTGGTTGTCAGTGCAAAAATGCGCGAAGGTTGGACTTTCACAAAAAAATCGCGCAGCGAATCATGTAATTGTACAGCTACCCATTCGTGATAATCCAACCCTGCTCGACGCAATTTTTTATCATCCAAATCAAACCCTAACGGTTTAATTAGGTGCAATTGCATCCCTGCATTTGCACATAACCGAATGATATTGCCTGTGTTTGCTGGAATTTCTGGTTCAAACAAAACAATATGAAACATAGATTAAAAATTGTTGTCGATATTCACAGGTGTTAATTTCCAAATTTCATCGTTGTAATCGGTAATGGTGCGATCTGTTGAAAATTTACCACTTGCCGCTGTATTTAAAATACTCATTTTCGTCCAACGTTCTTGATCGCGATAGGCTTCTTCAACACGCCCTTGTGCATCCAAAAAGCTACGGAAATCGGCAAGAGTTTTCCACTGATCGTTTGAACTTTTAATTGAATTGATGATGTCATCAAAAATACCTGGTTCAAACTGATTGAAATGACCACATTCCAATAATCGCATGGTGCGCTGCAAATCTTCATCCGCATCAATATAACTTTGCGGATTGTAATTATGATTCAACGCTTGAACTTCTTCTTCAGTCAAGCCGAATAAGAAGAAATTTTCATCACCCACTTCTTCACGAATTTCGATATTTGCGCCGTCCAATGTGCCAATAGTCAACGCGCCATTCATCATAAATTTCATGTTACCTGTGCCAGATGCTTCTTTGCCAGCGGTTGAAATTTGTGACGATAAATCAGCACCTGGACAAATTTTTTCCATCGCGGAAACACGATAATTCGGTAAGAATACTAATTTCAATTTGCCACCAACGTCTGGATCGTTATTGACGACATGACCCACATTGTTAATCAATTTGATAATGCGTTTCGCCATGTAATAACCAGGTGCTGCTTTTCCACCGATTAACACGCAACGATCTACCCAATTCGTGGTATCACCACGTTTAATACGATCGTATAAATGAATAACGTGCAACACATTCAATAATTGACGTTTATATTCGTGAATCCGTTTCACTTGAACATCAAACAGCGCATTTACATTGAAATCAACGTCATGCTCTTGTTTTTTCAAATTAATTAATCGTTGTTTTGCGTGTTGCTTGAGCGTGTGCCATTTTGCACGGAACGCCGCATCTTCTGCGTAAGGCACAAGCAATTTCAACTGCGACAAATCCGTAATCCAATCGTTTCCAATCGTTTCAGTAATCAGTTCAGCAAGTTCAGGATTGCACGCCGCCAACCAACGACGAGGCGTTACGCCATTCGTTTTATTATTAAATTTGTTTGGCCATAATTCATAGAAATCACGGAACAAACCTTGTTGCAATAATTTTGAATGCAATTCAGCCACACCATTCACAGAATAACTACCGACAATTGCTAAATACGCCATTCGCACATATTGTCCGCCCGCACCTTCTTCGATAATAGACATTCGTGCCAAACGATCTTTGTCACCAGGCCAACGTCCAGAAACTTGCATCATGAAGTGCATATTGATTTCAAAAATAATTTCTATCAATCGTGGCAATAATTCTTTAAACAATCCGACCGACCAACGCTCTAACGCTTCAGGTAATAACGTATGATTTGTATACGCCATTGTTTTGCTTGTAATTGCCCATGCTTCATTCCACGACAAACCATGATCATCAATCAATATACGCATTAATTCCGCTACTGAAATACTTGGATGCGTGTCATTTAATTGGAAACAATGTTTTGCAGCGAATTCTGTAAAATCATTGCCATGTCGTCCGACCCAAGAAGCAACGACATCTTGCAAACTCGCTGAAGCTAACAAATACTGCTGACGTAAACGTAATGCTTTGCCATTTTCGTTTGCATCATTTGGATAAAGTACCATTGTGATATTTTCAGCGGTATTTTTTGAAGCGACGGCTTCGGCATAATCGCCTGCATTAAATTCTTGCAAATCAAATTCTTCTGTTGCGGTCGCTTTCCACAAACGCAATGTATTCACCGTGCCATTTTGATAACCAGGAATAGGTGTGTCAAAAGGAACAGCCAAAATATCTTGCGTATCAACCCAACTCACGCGCTGTTTGCCATGAGTATCAGTCCTAATTTCTGTCCGTCCACCAAATTTCACGCGCTGCACATATTCAGCCCGTTCGATTTCCCATACGTTTCCATTACGCAACCAATGATCGGGTCGTTCAACTTGCTCGCCATTTACGATTGCTTGTGAAAACATACCGTATTCATAACGCAATCCATAACCCGTCACAGGTAATTGCAATGTCGCGCAACTATCAATGAAACAAGCGGCTAAACGTCCTAAACCACCGTTGCCCAAGCCTGCATCGGGTTCACTTTCAACTAATTCTTCAAGATCTAAACCTAAGTCATACATAGAATTAGCAACAACTTCATCGAGGTTTAAATTTAACATCGCGTTGCTCAACGCACGCCCCATTAAAAATTCCATCGACAAATAACAACCACGACGACAATCTTCTTCTTTGTAAGTTGTGTAAGTTCGTTTCCACCGTTCTACTAGACGATCACTAATCGCTAAAGATAAGGCTTCATACGCATAATGCGGTGAACGACAGCTTGCATCACGTCCTAAACGGTGTCCGTAATAACGTTTGAAATCGTTTTCAATATGTTTTTCGTCCATGCCCAAATCAGGCAAAGTCGTAATGGTTGCGCTAGGTATACTGGTTTTAAAAATTCTAAATGGCATAATAATTACCGTTATGTCGGTTAAAGTTCTACTTCTAGTTGATATTGCGAATATATTTCAGTGACTAATTATAGCGGTCATTGATGACAGTATTATATTTGTTTTTATGTGGAATCTTTGATCGCTTTGAATTTTAAAATTTTATGGAACGTAAAAATGTCACTTAATGCCGCGATTCTTTTTGAACCCGATGCTTATTTATTATCCGAACCAAAGTTGATGGGGCGACAAGCTGCTGGCAATAGTTTTTTACGCGCCGCCGTTGCAGCGTGTGATGGTCAATCCCTTTATGCTTATACGCCACACCAAAAATCTGCTGCCATCTTTGCCAATTTAGTTCAAACAATCGAACCAACAGCAACAGCGCAGTGGATACCCGCAGATCGTTTAGATTTATTGAACCAAATCGGCACGCTGTATTTACCCGGTCCAGGTTTAGATGAGGCGGCAAAATTACGTTTACGGGCAGGAAGTGCGGCATATTCATTAGTCGGTGTGACACACACTACCGCATCACATCGCGCAATGGATGCCATTACGAGATTATTATCTGCACCTGTAATGCCGTGGGATGCGTTGATTTGTACATCCACAGCAGTTTTAGACACAGTAAAAATCTTACTCAATGCGGAAATTGAAGCGTTGCGCGAACGATTTGGCTCACAAATTCAAATCACATTACCGCAATTCCCCGTTATTCCTCTTGGCATTCATTGCGATGATTTTAATTTTACGGAAGAAAATCGCGCAAATGCACGCAAAGCATTAAACATTGAAACTGACGAAATTGTTTTAGTTTTTGTCGGTCGCTTATCGTTTCACGCCAAAGCGCACCCGCACGCCATGTATCTTGCTGCTCAAGAAGTAGCTAAATCGACAGGCAAAAAAATCACTTTGGTGCAATGTGGTTGGTTTGGGAATGATGCAATTCAAGCCAGTTTTGTTGAAGGTGCCGCGCAATTCTGTCCTGATGTACGAGCGATATTTGTTGATGGCAGAATTCCCGAATTAGCACGACACAGTTGGGCAGGTGCTGACATTTTCATTTCTTTGTCTGACAACATTCAAGAAACATTTGGCATTACGCCGATTGAAGCAATGGCAGCGGGTTTGCCTGTAATTGTTAGCGATTGGAATGGTTATAAAGACACCGTTCGCGATGGAATAGATGGTTTTCGGATTCCGACGTTTATGCCACCGCCGAATTTAGGTGAAAATTTTGCCAAATCACACGAAGCGGGTACAGTAAATTACGATATTTATTGCGGATTAATTTGCCAAACTATTTCAATATCGATGGAGGCATTAGTCGAAAAAATTACGATGCTGGTTGAGAATCCTGACTTGCGACAAAAAATGGGCAATGCAGGAAAAGTACAAGCCCGAACACATTTTGATTGGTCTGTTATTTATAAAAAATATCAAACACTTTATGCCGAATTACAAACTGTGCGTCATAGCGCACAGCAAGACGAGGTTTGGCAAAAGAAATTGAATGCCGCGCCACCAATTGCTTCTAATCGTCTTGATCCGTTTTATAGTTTTGGACATTACCCGACCACACTTATTCAGCCGCAAACCGTTGTTACTTTGCAGGCAAATGGCACGTTAGAAAATTATTCGGAGTTGATTAAAAATCCGTTATTTAATTATGCAACTCAAGTTTTACCGAGCGTGGCGATGGTTGAAAAAATCGTCACAACATTAAATTCACAAAATTTAACGATTAACGAACTTTCTCAAAAAGCTGACATCAATTTGGGTACAGCTGTTTTAGCAGTTGCGGTGTTGGCAAAAATGGATTTGGTTCGTTTTTATCCAAATACGCAAGAGTAAGCACATTTAGATAATTTAAATTTCAATGTCACACAAATAAGTTAATCTAAAGCAGTCATACAGTTAATTATAACGAGGAGATTAAAAGGTGATTTATGCAAAATTTTATTAGAAATCTCGCGCAAGAGAACGATTTTCAAGCTACGCGCTTATTGAAAATTTTGCGTGCGGTTCAAGCGCGATATTTTTATATTCCAAAACAAGCCATTGAGCAACTCGCGGAAATGCTAAACATTTCGCGCACCCAAATTCAAAACGTGATTGAGTTTTACAGCTTTTTTCACCTTGAACCGCGTGGACAATTCGACATTTTAATCAGTAGTTCGATTACTGATTTGATGGTTGGACAAGAAGAACTCACCAATTATTTTGCTGAAAAATTGGGCGTAAAAATTGGCGAAGTTCGTGCCGATGGCGTGGTCAGTTTGAATAATACGTCTTGTTCTGGAATGTGTGACCAATCGCTGGCGGGTTTGGTGAATGGCTACGCGATTACGAATTTAACGAAATCGCGCATTGATGAAATTGTCGAAAACGTCAACAAAAAACTGCCGTTAGACCAATGGTCACGGGACTTTTTCAAAGTTGAAGACAACATTATCAAATCGGGTTTGTTGCTCAACGAAACGCCAACAAAAGGTGAAGCCATTAACGCAACCTTTGCACGCGGGTTGATGGAAACATTAAACGAAGTGGAAAAATCGGGTTTGCGTGGACGCGGCGGCGCGGGTTATACGACTGCGTGGAAATGGAAGTTTTGCCACGAAGAAAACGC
>JBAXMT010000142.1:0-6070 GCA_037134135.1 Methylococcaceae bacterium
TCAATGATTCGCGCATCTAAAACCGCCTGCGCTGCGTCTTCAATTTTCTTTTTTGTCGCTGGTTTTACGTCAACAGGAAACGGGAAATTGTTATAAACACCAGTATTTGAATATCGATAACTACTGCCTAAACGCCCAGCGACAACTTCAATCCAAACGTTATGAAATGTTGAACACAGCAAACCAAACTCGTAAAGGCTCGCGTTTGGCAACATGAAATTAGCATTGCCGCAAATCACGTCAGGTAAAAAATAACCAATCGGCACGAATTTTCTTAAATGAGATGAGTGTATTGGAATCAGCAAATAAGGCTGGTCAGTTTGGCGGATTTGCTGAAAAAGATATGGCGTTTCAGCTGATTTTTGCGTGGGAATTTTCGGACTAGCTAAACGCATTTTTTTAACGGCATCCACACGCTTTTTAATTTCTGGCGAGTTGGTGCGGTCTGTTCCTGTACTATTTTTAAGCCATAAACAATAACGCGGCAAATTGTTTATAAATTCTTCTGCGCCTAGAAATTGGCGAATATATTGCGCGGCAATCGGGTCGTTTTTGCGTATTTCGTCGGCTTCATCCTGTGATAACAACAAATGTCCACCGTCAACTGGTTTGTTTCCATAAACCATTTGAGGCAAAGTTTTGTTTATTGGCTTTGTGCGATTTTCAATTAAGACCGTCGGAGCATCGACTAAATACGGATTGATTTGAGCGGCTTTTATTTCGGTGGGTTCGCCTTTGATGTCGTCGCCATAATCAAATAATCGGTAGCTGGTCGGTTCTTGCAAACCAAAACCCATAATCACGCAATGCACCGCCGCTACGCCGCGCCCTTCGTTGCTCCAACAAAATGTGCGGTGTGCAAAATGTAGCTTCACCTTCAATTTTAAAAGTTCCGTCCATAAAATCGCAACCTGTTCGCCTTGCGTTAGGCTGTTGGTTGAAACGAAAGCGACGGTAATTTTTGGATTTTCTTGAATGTAACGCGCCGCTTTGATGTGCCACGCCGCGACTAAATCTAAAACGCCTGCGCCGTTCATGCCTTGAAAAACTGCCGTTAAATCTTCTTTTTGCGCTTTGGTTTGATAGCTGTAACCAACAAACGGCGGATTTCCCATAATGAAACTACAATCTTTGGGTTTGATGACGCTTTGCCAGTCGAGTTGTAGTGCGTTGGCGTTGATGATGTTGGCTTTTTTAACGAGTGGAATGCGGTTGAAATAATTACCGAATGCTTTGCCTACTTCTACATTCATTTGATGGTCAACAAGCCACATCGCAACGGTAGCGATATGCGTCGCGCTGTCGTCGATGTCGATACCGTGAAATTGATGGACGTTGCATTTAATCAGCGTTTCGCCAACGTCTAACTGGGCGAGTTTGTTGCCGTAAATCTTTTTAATGACTTCGATTTCAAGCAATCGCAATTCTCGATACGCAACAATTAAGAAATTACCGCAACCGCACGCGGGGTCAAAAAAGTTTAATTTTGCTAGTTTTTCATGAAAGGCGGGGAGTTTTTGCTTGCTACATTTTTCAAATTCGGCGCGTAAATCGTCCATAAAAAGCGGGTTAATGGTTTTTATGATGTTTGCGTCGCTGGTGTAATGTGCGCCAAACTCGCGCCGTTTCTTGGTTTTGGCTTTGCCCGTGTCTTCTTCGTCGTGCATGACGGCTTGAAATAATGAGCCAAAAATAGCGGGACTGATGTCGCTCCAATCAAGATTTGCACATTCGATGAGCGTGTTGCGCGTGGCTTCGTCAAAATAGCACGGACTTAAACCGCCTTGAAATAACGCGCCGTTGATGTACGGGAATTTTGCGAGGTGTTCAGGTAAATTTTTTGCGCGTTTTTTGGGTTCAGTGTTGAGCGTATCGAATAATAACGTTAATGCGCCGTGCAAATCTGAGCCGTCGATTTTGGTGTGATTGTGCAGGTAATTTAAAAATGCGCCATTTTCGCCAAATAAACCCGTATCTTCAGCAAATAAACAGAACAACAAACGGACTAAATAATTTTCTAAATCTTTGCCGTCGTAACCAGTGGCTTTAATAACGTCGTGTAAATCCGCCATTTTTTCAGCGGCTTTTTCGTTAATTTTTTGCTGGTTTTCAATCGCAAGCTGTTCGTAACCTGCCAAAAATTGAAAATGGTCGATTTTTTGCGGCAAATCACAAAGTTTAATTTCAACGCGGGGCGCACCTGTGATGCGGTTGTACAAATGCAAATTAGCAAAATCACTGACTAAAATATAATCGGGTCGATGCGCTTCTTTAATCATCGGCACATAATCCGCCGCTTGTTTATAGGCTTTGTCTAAATCCAAATCCGCTGATTTTATTTCCATTAGCAAGGTGTTCGGAATTAACCCATCAATCCATTTTTTTGCTGATTTTTTGTTTTCGCGCACGTCGTATTGCCACTCGATGCTTTTTGAACTGATGCCGAAAATTTCACAAAAACCACGCATAAAATCTTGGTCATTTTGTTTTTCTGATTTTACGTTTTCAAATTCTTTAGCGAATTTCGCGGCGCGGGCGCGTTGGGTTTCGATGCTGATTGTGGTCATTTGTTTTCATCATAAATCACGTCACCGCCCAGCAATATCGAAAGGCTTCGCATGATTTCACGGGTGCTTACATCTGGATATTGCGCTCTAACAGCATCGAATAGCTCATCCTCTTTTAACTCAGCTATTTTTTGCTTTATAAAATCCGTAAATTCATTTGTTTTCATTTTTCCACCTCTTCTTGTTAATTTTGATTTCGTCTTTCATTTTAAATTAGAATCAATCCGTTAAGTGGTTATTAGGCTGGCTTACCCTTCGCTGTTGCGTTGGCGAGATAATGAAGATAACCAATTCTCTCCATTTTTGAAATGTTGGCATCTACGCCATTCTGTCAGATAACCAATTAGTCCACAAAAACAAATCTTACAAAATCCCTTCAAATATCCTCACTTTGTCGCATTCCTTACAATTTAATTTTCAAATAAAACAAACAAAATCAATTGATTAACTCGTGGCACGCACGTTGCAGTGACATAAGAAAAACAAATTTTGGATTTGTGTCATGAAAATCAACAAAGACATTGCAGAATTATTAGACGAACCCGCTTGCGAGCATAACAAGAAAGAAAAATCAGGTTGCGCGAAACCCAAACCAGGTTCAACCGCAGGCGGTTGTGCGTTCGACGGGGCGCAAATTGCCTTATTACCGATTGCCGATGTCGCCCATTTAGTTCACGGTTCAATTGCCTGCGCGGGCAGTTCTTGGGACAACCGAGGCACACGCTCATCGGGTTCACAGTTGTATCAAATCGGCATGACCACCGATTTAACCGAACAAGATGTGATTATGGGACGCAGCGAAAAACGCCTTTTCCATTCCATCAAACAAGCTATCGATAGCTACAACCCGCCAGCCGTTTTTGTTTATAACACTTGCGTGCCTGCACTCGTCGGCGACGACATTAATGCCATTTGCAAATCCGCCGCAGAACGTTACGGCGTTCCTGTAATTCCGATTGATTGCGCGGGTTTTTATGGCACAAAAAATTTAGGCAACCGTATTGCAGGTGATGCAATGGTCAATCACGTCATCGGTACACGCGAACCTGAACTACAGCCTCAACATCCAAACTACAAAATCCATGACGTAAATTTAATCGGCGAATACAACATTGCAGGTGAATTCTGGCAGGTTTTACCGTTACTTGATGAAATGGGTTTGCGTGTTTTATGTACGCTTTCAGGCGATGCCCGTTTTCACGAAGTCCAAACCATGCACCGCGCCGAAGTCAACATGATGGTTTGCTCAAAAGCGATGGTCAACGTCGCGCGAAAATTGCAAAAAGAATACGGCACGCCGTGGTTTGAAGGCAGTTTTTACGGTATCAGCGACACCAGCCAAGCGTTACGCGATTTTGCCAAAAATTTGAACGATGCCGATTTAGTCGAACGCACTGAAAAAATAATCACCCGCGAAGAAGCCCGAATCCAAGCCGCACTCGAACCGTGGAAAGCCCGTTTAAAAGGTAAGCGGGTTTTATTGTTCACAGGTGGCGTAAAAAGTTGGTCAGTGATTTCGGCATTGCAAGATTTAGGCATGGTCGTTGTCGCCACAGGCACGAAAAAATCCACCGAAGAAGATAAAGCCCGAATCCGTGAACTTATGGGCGAAGAAGCGATGATGATTGAAGACGGCAGTCCGAAAGCGTTGCTCAAATGTGTCCGAGATTACAACGTCGATATTTTGATTGCAGGCGGACGAAACATGTACACCGCACTCAAAGCCAAAATCCCCTTCCTCGACATTAACCAAGAACGCGAATTCGGTTACGAAGGTTATCAAGGGATGCTCGAACTCGTGCGGCAACTGTCCTTAACCATTGAAAGTCCCGTTTGGGAAGCCGTGCGTGCGCCTGCACCGTGGAAAACTGCGAAGGAGACACGACATGGCTGAAATCATTAAACGCAACAAAGCTCTTTCGGTAAATCCGCTCAAAGCCAGTCAACCCGTTGGTGGCACGCTTGCCACGTTAGGTTTTGACCGAGCCATGCCGATGTTGCACGGTTCGCAAGGTTGCACCGCGTTTGCCAAAGTGTTTTTTGTGCGCCATTTTCGAGAACCGATTCCGTTGCAAACTACCGCAATGGATCAAAGTAGTTCCGTGATGGGCGCAGATGAAAACGTGATTGAAGGCATTAGAGCGATTGCTGAAAAATCGAATCCCGCGTTGATTGTCGTTTTGACAACAGGTTTAGCCGAAACACAAGGCGCAGACGTGCATCGCAATTTAAAAGAATTCCGCGAGACTTATCCGCAATTTAACCACATTGCCGTTGTCATGGTGAATACGCCTGATTTTACGGGTTGCGTCGAAACTGGTTACGCGGCGACGGTTTATGAAATCATCAAAGCGTTAGTCCCAAATGCCGCTGAAGCAGGCACAAAACCCAATAATCGTCCGCGCCAAGTCAATGTGTTAGTCAGTCCGATGCTCACCTCAGGCGATTTAGAAGCCTTGCGCGATACGATTGAACAATTCAACTTGCGCCCTGTTTTTGTGCCAGACATTTCGGATTCGCTCGATGGCAGTTTGACCGAAGATGATTTTTCGCCTGTGACGATTGGAGGCACGCCGATTTCAGAATTGAAAACGCTTGGCGATGCCACCGCGACACTGGTTATTGGTGCATCGTTGCAAAAAGCAGGTGAATTGCTAAAAGAAAAAACAGGCGTTCCGAGTTATCACTTTGACCATCTTTACGGTTTGCAGGCGAATGACGATTTGATTCTCACGCTCGCAAATATCAGTCAACAACCTGTTCCAGAACGCATTGAACGCCAACGCTCGCAATTACAAGATGCGATGCTCGACACGCATTTTATGTTGGGACAATTGCGCGTTGCGATTGCGGCAGACCCTGACCAACTCAATGCGTTTTCACATTTACTCGCAGGCATGGGCGCAGACATCGTCGCCGCTGTAACTACGGCACACACGCCGATTTTGGCAAATATGCCAGTGAAACAAATCAAAATCGGGGATTTGGAAGATTTAGAACTACTCGCCAAAGAACACAAAGCACAATTGTTAATCGGCAATTCGCACGCCGTTTCTAGCGCAGAACGTTTGGGGATTCCGATTTTACGAGCAGGTTTTCCACTTTATGACCTTATCGGTGGCTATCAAAAAACGTGGGTCGGTTATCGCGGTTCACGTCAGGCGTTATTTGATTTGGCGAATTTGGTGATTAACTTCGCGCATGAAGAAATTGAAGTGTATCACTCGATTTATTCGCAAAAGTTCGATACCGCTCAACATCACGCTTGCTCGCCATCATGTCACTAGCTCGCCACATTTACGTTGTCAAAAACAACGAGGAGAAAATCCAAATGGATACCGCTATCAAAGTCGCGTTTGCCACGAGCGATATGTTGCACGTTGACCAGCATTTTGGTTCAGCTCAATCGTTTGCCATTTACGCCGTCAATCCTGAGCAAGCCGAATTACTCGAAGCCGCGCAATTTGGCAATTTAGCGCAAGACGGCAACGAAGATAAATTAG
>JBAXMT010000143.1:0-6044 GCA_037134135.1 Methylococcaceae bacterium
CCTTTCAAAATGTCTTGTTCAATGCCTTGTGGCATGGCGGGATGCGTGTAATTGTCGTTCATCACGGTTAAGTAATAGAAAACGTCTTCTTGTTCGGCATACATTCGACGCAAACCGTCTTGAATAATGACCGCCACTTCATACGCATAAGTTGGATCGTAAGAAATACAATTCGGCACGGTTGCTGCCATTAAATGACTGTGACCATCTTCGTGTTGCAAGCCTTCACCGTTTAAGGTTGTACGTCCTGCTGTGCCACCCAATAAGAAACCGCGTGTACGTTGATCAGCGGCTGCCCAAATCAAATCGCCAACACGTTGGAAACCAAACATCGAGTAGAAAATATAGAACGGAATCATCGGTGTGTTGCTGGTTGAATATGCTGTTCCTGCTGCAATCCAATCTGCTAAACCACCTGCTTCGTTAATACCTTCTTGCAAAACTTGACCGTGTTTATCTTCTTTGTAGAACATCAATTGGTCAGCATCTTGAGGCGTGTAAAGCTGTCCAACTTGTGACCAAATGCCCAATTGACGGAACATGCCTTCCATCCCGAAAGTACGCGATTCATCTGGCACAATCGGCACAATCCGTTTTCCGATTGTTTTGTCTTTCACCAAAATGTTCAGAATTCGCACAAACGCCATTGTCGTTGAGGCTTCTTTATCATTCGCTTCAAGCAAGGCTTTGAAATCTTGCAAAGTTGGCACAGGAAGCGCGTCAGATTTTGGGCGACGTGCTGGCAAATAACCACCCAATGCCGCACGACGTTCACGCATATAAGTCAGCTCTTTCGAGCCTTCTTCAAAGGTGATGTACGGCAAATCGTGTAATTGTTCATCAGTGACAGGCAATTGATATAAATCGCGGATATGTTTTAAATCCACGTCGCTCATTTTTTTCTGTTGATGCGAGGTGTTTTGTGCTTCGCCCGATGAACCCATGCCATAACCTTTAATCGTTTTAGCGAGAATTACCGTCGGTTGACCTTTATGATTTACCGCCGTTTGGAACGCTGAAAAGATTTTTGACGGATCGTGTCCGCCACGATTCAAACCCCAAATATCTTTGTCTGACCAATCAGAAACCATCGCTTTCAATTCAGGCGTGTTGAAGAAATGTTCACGGACATACGCGCCATCTTTCGCTTTGAACGTTTGGAAGTCTCCATCGACACATTCCATCATTCGTGCCGCTAAAATGCCGTCTTTGTCACGCGCCAATAAACTGTCCCAACGATTTCCCCAAACTAATTTGATTACATTCCAACCTGCACCACGGAATTCACTTTCAAGTTCTTGAATGATTTTACCGTTACCGCGCACAGGTCCATCAAGGCGTTGCAAATTACAATTCACTACGAAAATCAAATTGTCTAAATGTTCACGTCCTGCCATGCCGATTGCGCCGAGTGATTCAGGTTCGTCGGTTTCACCGTCACCCAAAAATGCCCAGACTTTGCGTCCGTCAGTATTGGCTAAACCACGGTCGCGCAAATAACGCATAAACCGCGCTTGATAAATCGCACAAATCGGCCCAAGTCCCATTGAAACCGTGGGGAATTGCCAGAATTCAGGCATCAACCACGGATGCGGATACGATGACAAACCGTTACCACCCACTTCTTGGCGGAAATTATCCATTTGTTCATGCGTGAAACGTCCGAGTAAAAACGCGCGAGCATATTCGCCTGGTGAAGAATGACCTTGGGTGTAAATTAAATCGCCGCCGTGTTTATCTGAAGGGGCGTGCCAAAAATGGTTATAACCGACATCGTATAAAGTCGCCGCTGAGGCAAAGCTGGCAATGTGTCCACCAACATTTGTATCTTTATTAGCACGCAAAACCATCATCATCGCATTCCAACGAACATAAGAACGAATGCGGTGTTCAAGCGTTGCGTCACCAGGGAATTGCAATTGCCTATCAACAGGAATGGTATTTAAATAAGCGGTATTTGCGCTAAATGGAATATCAAAACCCGCGTGGCGCGTCACAGAAACTAAACGTTCAATTAAAAAATGGGCGCGTTCGCTGCCTTCGGTTTCTAAAACTGATTGCAATGCCTCAATCCATTCTTGAGTTTCTGCAGGATCAACGTCGTTTTGACCCGTAATATCTGAAAAAAAAGTGCTACTCATAAAGTAATCCTAAAGTTTGTGAAAAGAGAAATTTTAAAGCATTAAAGACGCACAAAACCGCGTGTGATGCGGGTTTTAAGTAGTATATACAAATCGGTGTAGTTTTACGACAGCGTGACAAACTCATCAAAATTCAAAAGGTTTTGTTTCGCTCAAGCCTTTGAATTGACATAGAATGACAAAAATAAATTTCAATACGACTACAATCCTAAAACCACATCTCATTTAAGTTTATCAATCATAAAATACTCATGGAATTTAAAGATTATTTACGCATTTTGGCGCAAAACGATGGTTCAGATTTATATTTAACAGTTGATGCGCCACCCGCTGCGAAGTTTCAAGGGGTGTTAAAACCACTTGAAAATATCAAACTTATGCCACCTCGCTTGAAAGAAATTGCTCACAGTTTGATGACGAAAGAGCAAATTACAGCCTTCGAGATTCAACCCGAATTGAATTTGGCGATTTCAGAATCTGGTATTGGACGTTTTCGCGTTAACATTTTTCGTCAACGGAATAACTTTTCACTGGTAATTCGGAACATTAAAACTGAAATTCCGAATATCGACACATTAGGAATGCCGCCCATTTTGAAGCAATCCATTATGGAAAAACGGGGCTTGATTTTGTTAATCGGTGGTACAGGTTCTGGGAAATCGACTTCTCTGGCGGCGTTAATTGATTATCGGAATAGCAACGCTTCAGGTCATATTATTACCATTGAAGACCCGATTGAGTTCATTCATTCGCATAAAAAATCGTTAGTGAATCAGCGTGAAGTAGGCGTTGATACACTTAGTTATGAAGACGCTCTTCAAAATACGTTGCGCCAAGCTCCAGATGTGATTTTAATTGGTGAAATTCGTTCGCGTGAAACGATGGAACACGCGCTCGCGTTTGCTGAAACGGGACATTTATGTTTATCCACTTTGCACGCGAATAACTCGAATCAAGCTCTCGACCGAATTATCAATTTTTTCCCCGAAGAACGTCGCTCGCAATTGTTAATGGATTTGTCATTAAATATGAAAGCGTTTGTGTCGCAACGTTTAGTGCCAACCATTGATGGCAAAAGGGTTGCAGCTGTTGAGATTTTGTTAAATACCCAATACGTCAGCGATTTGATTCTAAAAGGTGAAATTCACGGTATCAAAGAAGCGATGGAAAAATCGGAAGAAAGTGGAATGCAAACTTTTGATTCACATTTACAAAAACTTTACGAACAAGGAAAAATATCGCTTGATGAAGCGTTAGCGAATTCTGATTCGCCCAATAATTTGCGTTTGAAAATTAGCTTGAGTAATAACACCGCTGCAGTTACCGCAGCACCTATCAAAATGAAGTTGCACGATTTAGAGGATTAAAATTATTTATGTTGAAAAGAAATGTTTGGTTTATCTGTTTATTTTTGAGTGGCATTGTTTATGCGGAAGACGGAAATAAAAATGCTTATATGATTGAAAAATTTGATCACAATGGTGATCGTGTCGTCACGCAAGAGGAATTCTTAGAATCTGCTGCACAACGTTTTAAAACAATGGATATTGATGGTGATCACGCAATTGAGCAAAGTGAATTTTTGCAGCGTTACGCCGAACATTCACATCCGACAACCACCGATTCTGGTGCAGAAGTTGGGCAACGAGTGTTTGATAAATTAGACGAAAATCACGATACAAAAATCAGCGAACAAGAATACAACCAGTCACGTTTAAAATGGTTCACTGAAGCAGATAAAGATAATGATCAGCGAATTGAATTAGGCAAATAGCGACTTTTTTAATCCGTCACCGCAACCAGTTCTAAAATTTGTTCAAATTGAAAATTCTTTACCATCGCATCTAAGCTAGTTGCTATATCTGGTTCAGCTGGGCGGATTTGTTCAATAATTGCGTCAATTTCTTCGGTATCGAGTTCTAATGCGGCTTGAAGTAATTGTTGGCGCAATGTTAACGATAATATGGCAATCATTTCGGGGGTAATTTTTGATGCGGGTAATCTTGCTGTTTCTCTTCTTTCTTCTTGAAAAAGAAATTCAACGCCAAGGTATTTGGTTAATGCGGCAAAAATTTCTTGAATATGAAATGGTTTGTGCATAACCGCATCACATCCCGCATCAATGATATTTTTGTGTTGATCCACAAACACACTTGCTGTTAGCGCAATGATTTTGACTGTATCACCACCTTCAAGTTGTCGAATTTTTGTTGTCGCTTCATAACCATTCATCGTAGGCATTTGCATATCCATCCAAATCAAATCTGGCTGCCATGATTTAAATGCTTCAATTGCCGTTTGTCCATTTTCTGCTTCGTAAACTTCAAAGCCCAAATTTTTTAGTGCTGTGACCAGTAATAATCGGTTGTCGGCATTATCATCGACAATCAATAATCGCCAAATGGGCTGATTCGGTACCAGACTTTTCACCATTCGATAATTTGTTTCGGTCATAATTTCATCAGCATTTGCTAATGTTACGGGTAATTCAATTCTAAAGGTTGAACCTTCGCCCAATACACTATTGACGCTAATAGTGCCGCCCATCAATTCAATCAATGTTTTAGAAATCGCTAAACCTAAGCCTGTGCCTTTTGCGTCTGTTTCTTGTGTTAATTGCACAAAGGGTTTGAATAACTGAGTTTGTTCATCGTCAGAAATACCAATGCCGCTATCCATCACTTCGAGAATCAATACGTTAATCGTGGATGACGGTTGTGAACAGGCGCGTAAAATGACGGTGCCTTGTTTTGTAAATTTAATGGCATTGCCCAGTAAATTGATAATGACTTGTCGAAGTTTACCGCTGTCTGCATTTACGAATGGTGGCATATCATCGGCGATTTCTAATTTGAAATTCAATGGTTTATTCAACAATCGACCATTAATCATTTCGCCAATATCTTGTAATAATTTAATCATATCGATAGGTTGAATATCGAGTTCAAGTCTTCCCGCTTCGATTTTTGAAATATCCAGTACGTCGTTAATCATGCTCAATAAATGTGCGCCGCTTCGATTGATGATAGCAAGCGTTTCCTTTTGTTTTGCCGTCGCATTTTTATCTAAACTCATCAATTCCGAAAAACCTAAAATCGCATTTAGCGGCGTGCGTAATTCGTGACTCATGGTGGCGATGAATGTACTTTTCGCGATGTTTGCTGCTTCTGCGGCTTCTTTTGTGACAGATAATTCTTGGATTGTTTTTTCGAGTGATTGCTGGTGTTCTTCTAGTTCAACGGCGGTTTTAGTTAATTCATTTGTTAATGTTCTGCGTTTATCTATTTCGGCTTGTAATTGTGTGCTGCTCGGTAATTTTAAAGCTAACGGAATAACCCAATACATCGCAATGGCTGTCGCAACTGAAACCGTTGCGGCAATGACTTTGACATACGCATCAAGCCAATATAACGGAAACCAAATCAAAACTGCGGACATTAAATGTGTGGTGCTACACGTTATAATAAATAAAACACCCATAATCAGTAGCCAAGAATAGGGTAAGTTTTTACTTTTATGCACAAAAAACATCAAACTTATTGCAATTGAATAATATGCAAAAGTCAGCAGCACATCAGAGCCAGCGTGCATCCACAACAAAGTAGCATTCCAACTTAAGCAATAGCCATGCGGGATAAAACTACTATTTCCGAAATAATCAATAAGTGTTTGCATGATGATTTATGAATTTTAAAAAATTAACACATTAAAACTGCCAATTGAATTTTGCATAAACACCGCGTGAAACATAAGTGGCTTGAGGTTGCGCCAATATATCGCCTTGATATTCGATGTGTTGAGTTTGAATTAAATTTTGTCCAACCAATGACAATTCCAAACTTTTCACTGGTCGCCACGCAACACGCATATCGGTATTAAAATAATCGTTAATCGGTCTTTTAT
>JBAXMT010000144.1:0-6033 GCA_037134135.1 Methylococcaceae bacterium
CGCAGTTAGCGTTTAATAACTTATGTTAGAGAACGTTAAGAAAAAATTATCGGCATCATTTTAGTGGGGCTAGCAGGTACAGCTACGATTGCGGACGGTGTAATTACGTTTGCATAATCAGTCAACAGAAATCAGAACAAAAAGTTAAGCTACTTTTCGCTTTTGCTTGAAGTTATAAGAAAAGACCGCCTCGCCGCTGTGAAAGTGCGAGGCGGTTTTTTTGTGGGTGCGTGGTAGAATTTGGCAGCTTTAAAAACTAACAGGAGAACAAAAATGGCAAAACCAATCAAAGAAACACCGATACTTTCGGGACGCGATGCAAAACGCTTTCGGGACATTGTAAAACAAAACGAAAATGTAAAAGTGCCACAAGCTGATTTTGAGCGTGCAGAAAAAGCCTTCATCAATTTGAAAATTATCTAACATGGCAACGGAAGAAATTACCTTTCGGCGTTTGGGTGTTGATGAAGACCGCGCGGATTTTAATTGTGGAGACGCTGACCTTAATGAATTTTTTGTCAATGATTCAAAAGAAGGTTGTCGGCAATTAGTTTCAGTGACGTATGCGGTTGAAATGGATAGCGAATTGGTGGCATTTTTTTGTGTATCGAATGACGCAATACGAAGTGAAGATACGTCAAAATCACGATTTAAAAAAATACGTTCTGGCATTCCACATCGCAAGAAATATCCGAGTATGCCTGCGGTGAAAATTGGACGTTTGGCAACGGATTTTAGGTTTCAAGGTAAAGGTGTTGGGACGAAAATACTTGATTTGATTAAGATGTGGTTCACGGTGGGAAATAAAACGGGCTGTCGATTCATCATTGTGGATGCAATTAACAATTTCGAGACGTTACGTTTTTATCAGAAAAATGGCTTTGAATTTCTTGATGAGCATTCGGAATCGAAGACAGACCACACGCGAATGATGTTTTTCGATTTGTTCACATTTAAAAAATAACGGGCAGTTATTAAAACCCGCCTTTGCTTGAAGTTATCAGAAAAGACCGCCGCGTGGGAAACTGCGAGGCGGTTTTTTTGTGTTATTATTTGAATAGGTTTGGATTTTCGGAGAATTTTTTATGTACGCAGAAAAACTTAGTCAATTTGAAAACGTCGAAAACTTAGGTGGTAAAGCATGGGAACATGCTATAGCTTGCGATGTAATCAGTAAAACACCAGTTAAAGATTGTTCACTTCACTGTTTTCATTATCAACAAATGTTTGAACTATTATTTAAACATTTGCTTGAAAAGCGCAGTGAGTTTGGCGCATATCCTTTGACACACAAGCTAGAAAGGTTATTTGAACAAGTTATCAAAGAAACAGATTTTAAAACTGACATTAGTAAATATCAGTCAGCATTACGCTGGATTAGCGTTTGCGCTGAGGTGTACCGATACAATTTTTTAATTGATTGCCAAGGATACAAAGACAGCATTGAAACTTTAAATCCATTACTTGATGAATTGATGCAGTTTGCCTTAGACTGAAATTTATCAAACAAAGCCGCCTCGTGGGAAATTGCGAGGCGGTTTTTTTGTGGTAGGATTTGCGTGTGATTTTTAAACAGAGGAGCTGAAGTGCCACCAAAAATTAGAGAACTTATAGCCATTTTGGAATCCGCAGGATTTGAAAATCAGGGTGGCAAAGGTAGTCATCGAAATTATAAACATCCGAACGTCGCAACATCGGTAACTATTTCAGGAAAATTAGGCGATGATGCTCACGTTTACCAAGAAAAATTAGTATCGAAAAAATTGAAGGAACTCGAATGAAGGACAGTGACAGATATTTAAAAGTTGTGGAATGGTCTGAAGAAGACGGTTGTTATTTAGGTTCTGCGTTGGGATTAGTTGAACATTGCTGTCATGGTAATAACGAGGCAAAAGTTTTTAAGCAGTTGTGCAAAATCGTTGACGAATGGATTGAAATATATAAACGCGGCAATATGGAATTACCAAAGCCCGTGTTGTCGATAGAGGAATTACATCGAATGGCAACGTAAAAGCGGGAAGTTATTAAAACCCGCTTTTGCTTGAAGTTATCAGAAAAGACCGCCTCATGGGAAACTGTGAGGCGGTTTTTTTTGTGCGTATTGAAATCAATCTGACGGGGTTTGTGGTTCGACTTCGGCTTCCGAAACGGTTTGGAGTTCTTCGGCAGCCGCTATTCTTTGTTTGATTTGAATAATTTTTGCCTCGCTTGCCGCATAGTTTTTGCGGTCTTTTTCTTCCTTTTGGAAGCTGCTAATTTTGCCTTTCCATGCGTAACTTGGATTTAAGCGATAGGCTTTCAGATTGTCTAACGTGACTTTTTCGATGATGTTGAGTTTTACTAACTTAATCAATGTGGTACTAACATTGGGTTGTTTAATCTTAGTGTGTTCAGCTATCCGTTTTTGTGTCACGCGGATATAATTTTCAAAATCCAGTTGCGACAACAAAAACATAAATACTTTTAAATCAGTGCCGTTCAATTCCTCACAGCTTGCAATCAGCTCAAGACTTTTTTGAAACATAAAAAAGAAATCCTTATTTTTAAAAAACTTCCGTTCCAAATCGGAAAATTCAACGTCACAAAAGTCAATAATTTCACGAAACCACTCGCCGTTTAAACGATGTTCTTTATTGGCTTCGTGCAATTGTTTTTCAAGCGCGTAAGCATTTGGTGTGAAATCCGAAATTATGACGCTCCGAATTCCTGTTGAAATAGCCGTATTGAGTTGTGCCATGCGTTTTTGAATGTCAGAAGTCACGCCAATTTTTTTATGGCGACTGCCGTTTTCGATAATGTAAACCTGTTTCATTTTGCGTCTCCTTTTGTGTAAATATCGATATGTTACAGTTTAGTTCAACTTCCTAATCCACTATTTTTATATGCGGTTAAAATGCGGTTGTTTTTGCTTTAGTTTTGAACAAAAGACCGCCTAGTGGGAAACTGCGAGGCGGTTTTTTTGTGGTAGGATTTGCGTGTGATTTTAATAAATTTTTAGGAGGTTTTATGATTTCTGTTCAAACCATTGAAAACGCGATTCAACAATTACCCGAACCTGATTTAGCAGAATTGCAACGTTGGTTTTCTGAGTTTTATGGCAGTATTTGGGATAAACAAATTGAGCGGGATGCGACAGCGGGAAAATTGGATGCGTTAGCTACCGAGGCAATTGCCGAATACTACAGCGGCACGGTGACGGAGTTATGAGGCATTTTGCGTCGTCTAAATTTTGGCTGTGTTTCGATCAGTTGCCTGCGAACATCCAAAAACAAGCACGCAACAGTTATGAATTATTAAAACAAAACCCGCAGCATCCGTCGTTGCAATTTAAGTTCATTAAAAATGGCAAGTTTCGGAGTGTTCGGGTGAGTTTGAATTATCGTGCATTAGGTGTTCCGATTCCAGAAGGTGTGCAATGGTTTTGGATTGGAAGCCACGCCGATTACGATAAGTTAACGGGTGATTGATTCGATTTCAAAACCCGCTTTTGCTTGAAGTTATCAGAAAAGACCGCCTCGTGGGAAACTGCGAGGCGGTTTTTTTGTGGTAAAATTCGAGCTGGATTTTTCATTTAAGGAGCAGAAAATGACAGATGAAGAATTGAAGGAATTGGTAGCGAGTTTGGCGATTAAGTCAGACAGATTAGATGCTCAACAGCAAAAAACCGATGAGCAAATGCGAAAAACTGATGAGCAAATGCGAAAAACGAATGACACGTTAAAAAGTATCGGTATTCAACTTGGGAATATGTCACGCAATCAAGGTGATGTTGCCGAAGAATTTTTCTTTAATAGTTTGGCAAACGACACCCATTTGGGCGCGATTCATTTTGATGATATTGCTAAAAATGAACACAAACGACGGGGTAAAACTGAAGAAGAATACGATATTGTGATGACCAACGGGAACGCGATTGGCATTGTTGAAGTGAAATACAAAGCACATATCAATGATTTAGAAAAGTTAGAACGTAAAATGAAAAATTTTAAAACGTTGTTTCCGTGGTTTGAAAATTACAAACTTTACGGCGCAATGGCATCATTTCACATTAACGACGATGCAAAAAGTGAAGCCTTAAATCGTGGTTTTTTTGTGTTACAACGTAGCGGTGATTTGATTCATACCGATGCGTCTGAAAATTTGTTGGTGCTGTAAAAACCCGCTTTTGCTTGAATTTGTAAAACAAGAAACCGCTGACCCGAAAAGGGAGCGGTTTTTGTTGTGTGATATTTAAAAAAACTTCAATTTCCGAGCGCGTTTTTTAACGGTGGGCGACGGTGGCAAAACGAACGTCACTTTGACTTTCAAGCCGCCTAATTCAGATTCACCCAACGCTAATTCGGCATGATGAATCGCGGCTATTCGCTGCACAATCGAAAAGCCCAAACCCGTTCCGTGCGCGGTGTGAGCCGTTTCGACGCACCGATGAAACCGCTTTAATGAATTTTCATATTGATCAGGTGGAATGCCTGGCCCCGAATCTTCCACGCAAAAAACTAACGCTGTTTCGGTGCCCACCAAACTCACTTTGATATTGCCGCGCAACGGCGTGTATTTAATTTCTGGTTTTAATGCTGGTGGTAGTGGTGGATTTATTACAAACCAAGACCAAATTCGCGTTCATGGTGCGGGTTTGACGTTTGCTGATAATGTCACCGTTGCATCATTCTACGGCATAACATTTGTTTCGTTTAAAGGTAGTGGCGCACCCACCACAACAATTGCCTTGATTGGTGTTGATGTGAATAATGTGACGGCAGCGGATTTTGTGTTTAATTGATGCTGATTTAGGTGGGGCTAGCAGGTATTTCACGCTTTAGGCGTTATTGGTTTCACCTGTTTATTGGGTGTCTTTGTCTTTAAAGAAAAATTGTATTTTAGAGAGATGGCGGGGGTTGCATTAGGTTGTTGTTCCATAATTTTATTGATGCGTTTCAACGAAGAATAACTATTTACGATAGTAGTAGATTTCCCCGCCGGTTTAAAATAAAAAACCAAAATGTTATTATGGCGACGGTTTACAGTACAGCTGGCTATAAATATTCAAACATCACGAAAAGCTGCTTTCTTGGCAACTTTTTTGTATTTAAATTTTCTTTTTTAAGAGGGTAACAACGTGAGTAAAGATTTCATTTTTACATCGGAATCGGTTTCTGAAGGACATCCCGACAAAGTCGCGGATCAAATTTCAGACGCGGTTTTGGATGCAATTTTAGCGCAAGACCCGAAAGCGCGTGTAGCGTGTGAAACATTGGTCAAAACCGGCATGGTGATTTTAGCGGGTGAAATTACGACGAATGCGTGGGTTGATACGGAAGCGTTGGTGCGTAAAGTCGTCTGCGAAATTGGTTATGACAACGGCGAAGTCGGTTTTGATGGTAACAGTTGTGCGGTTTTAAACGCGATTGGCAAACAATCGGCGGACATCGCAATGGGCGTTGATGAAGATGCGGCTCACGAACAAGGTGCGGGCGATCAAGGTTTGATGTTTGGTTATGCGAGCAATGAAACGGATGTTTTCATGCCTGCGCCGATTACTTACGCGCATTTGTTGGTGAAACGCCAAGCCGAATTGCGTAAAAATAAAACGTTGGCGTGGTTGCGTCCCGATGCAAAAAGTCAGATTACGTTCCGTTATGAAAATAACAAACCCGTTGCGATTGATGCGGTGGTTTTATCGACACAACATTCACCTGAAATCAGCGCGAAAGACTTACACGACGCTGTCATGGACAACATTATTTTGCACGTTTTGCCGAAAGAATGGTTGCATAAAGACACTAAGTATTTCATCAATCCAACAGGGCAATTCATCATTGGCGGGCCAGTGGGTGATTGCGGCTTAACCGGTCGCAAAATCATCGTGGACACTTACGGCGGTATGGCGCGTCACGGTGGCGGTGCATTTTCGGGAAAAGATCCGTCAAAAGTAGACCGCTCGGCGGCTTATATGGCGCGTTATGTGGCGAAAAATATCGTCGCAGCAGGTTTAGCGGAGCGTTGCGAAATTCAAGTTTCGTATGCGATTGGCGT
>JBAXMT010000145.1:0-5939 GCA_037134135.1 Methylococcaceae bacterium
AGAATTAACTGACAATTTTAAAAATTGCCGTATGTGTTCTTTTGTCGATTATTTTATTACCACTCATAACCAGCAAAAGCACCCACACAAATTATTTTGATTTAAGTTTTTAAAGAGCTATTTTGCTGCGTGTTTGCAGCTGATTCCGAGTATTCTACAGTCTTTGTGAAGTATGTCAAACAAAATTTTAATATTTATCTTTCCTGCCGATAAACTGCCCCCAAAAACATCGAAGTTTATGGAGGCGACTTTGATAAAAAAATACTAATGGCGGCTTTCCGCAGGTGCTGCATCTTGGTTCATATCTAAATCGCCATAACCTAGACGACGATGGAACATTTCAAGCAATAACGCCCAACTTTGCAATGCAAGTGCTGGATCATAACGCGGACCTTCATCACGCATAAAAGCATGTTGCCCATTAAATTCATGCCAAGTGAATTTTGTACCAACCTCTTCTAATCGTGCTTTAAGCAAATTACGACCATCTAGTGGAACGTGCGGATCTTGACGACCCCAAATGTGCAGTAATTCACCTTTAATTTCGCCAGCGCGATCAAGTGAATTATCGTTTGTGCCTAAACCCAAACCTTTTTTGTGAATATCAGTCGCATAAAAACAGGTCGTCGCTAATACATCTGGATTCATTGCCGCACGGAACGCTAAATGTCCACCGATACAAATCCCCATTACGCCTAATTTTCCTGTGCAGTAATCCAATGTTTTCAAATAATCCAACACAGTACGCGCATCACTATCATAAGCTGAAACTTCTTTAGTAATTTTGTGAGTATTGCCGCGAGTCGTCCCTTCTTCATCATAAGAAAGCACTGTTCCTAATGGCTCAAGTTCGTGATAAATTTCAGGGCAAGCGACAACAAAACCATGTCCTGCAAGCATTGCAGCGGTACGACGAATAGGTGCAGTCACTTGAAAAATTTCCGAAAACATCAAAATACCAGGATATTTTCCCGGCGCGGCTGGACGAAAAATATGCGCTCGCATTGTGCCTGTTGGGGTTTCTAAATCTGCAATTTCATTGTCTCTGATAATCATATTTCTTCCTTATTTCAAAAGTTTAATTAAAAAAATCACTCTACATCAACGGCAGCTTTATCAAGAAAAACCACCAAATTTTGTAACGCGCTAATACTTGCAACGGGTAAATCGTCACCTTCACGCCACTGTTTTATGGCATCACGTTTATTTGTCCCTTCGATTAAGAAGAATAAATTTTGCGTATTACTTAACGCTTTCGCGCTTAGTGTGACACGTTCTGAAGGTGGTTTTGGCGAGTTATATATTGAATGTACAACGTCCGTTTCATCATGAACATGACCAGGAAATAAACTTGCGGTATGTCCATCTTCGCCCATCCCCAACAAAACCAAATCAAACGGCATCGCAGCTTGTACAATCGAACGATATGCCGCCGCACTTTCTTCAACGCCTAATTCAGTAGGAATATCAAAAATCTGATTTTTCGGAATCGCGACGGTATTTAAAAACACATTTGCTGCCATCACGCTATTTCGATTCTCATCATCAACTGGCAAAACACGTTCATCACCGTGATAAATAAACCATTTTGACCAATCGGAATCACTTTTTGCAAGTAAACGATACATTCTTTCTGGTGTTCTACCGCCCGCTAAAACGCATTTAAATTGCCCACGCTCGATAATTGCTTCTTGTGCCAAGACTAAAATCCGTTTGCATACTTCTTTTTCGATTAAATCTGGCGTTTCAAATTGCTGCCAATCGATATTATTTTGCATTTGGACACTCTGGCGTTAAGGAAGTACGCCACGCTTGACTTTCTTTATCAAACAATCGACTGTCTTCTGGTCCCCACGAACCTGCGGGATATGTCGCAACATAATCACGTTCACTTGCCCACGTTTGTAAAATGGGATCCACAATTTTCCACGCTTCTTCGACTTCATCAAAACGTAAAAATAATGAGCGATCACCTTTTAATACATCGAGCAATAAATCTTCGTAAGCATCAATGGCTTTTTCGTCTGAATTTCTAAAACTTGCATCGAGTGAACTGGTGCGAGTTTTCATTTCCAAACCTGGTTCTTTCACGGTCATTTCAATTCGCACACATTCTTCAGGCTGAATTCCCAAAAGCACCCAGTTCTGACTCATGCAATGAATTTCAGTATCACGGAAAAAATGTAACGGTGGTTGACGGAAACAAATCGAAATCACAGATTGGGCTTTTTTCATCCGTTTGCCTGTCCGCAAATACATCGGAACACCCTGCCACCGCCAATTATCAACATATAATTTCATCGACGCATACGTTTCGGTAATGCTTTCTTGTGGAATGCCCGATTCTTGCAAATAGCCATTAACGTGCTCACCATTCACCGTACCATTCGCGTATTGAGCGCGATAAGCATGAGCATGAACGGCTTCTTTTGCAATCGGTCGAATAGATTTCAACACTTTCACTTTTTCATCACGCAACGCTTCGGCTTCCATTGAAGTCGGCGGTTCCATCAGAACCAACGTCAATAATTGCAACAAATGACTTTGCAGCATATCGCGCATTGCGCCTGAACCATCGTAATAACCACCACGATCGCCAATGCCAATGCTTTCAGAATGTGTAATTTGAATGTGGTCAATATAATGACGATTCCAAAGTGGTTCGAGCATCACGTTTGCAAAGCGAAATACCGATACATTTTGCACCGTGCCTTTACCTAAATAATGGTCGATACGATAAATCTGATCTTCACTTAAATAATGTGAAATACGTTTTTGCAACGCTTGTGCGCTTTCTAAATCGTAACCAAATGGTTTTTCAATTACGACACGTTTCCAGCCAAATTGCTCATCAAATAATTTATTTTTGCTGAGTTGTTCCATCACATTGCCAAAATCAGACGGACTAATTGACAAATAAAACGCGGCATTTGGTGAGAATTGTGGTTGTTCAAGCGTGGTGGCAAGTGTGCTGTAGCATTCAGGCTGTTGCAAATCACCAAAATGATAATGTAAACGTGCGGCAAATTTCTCAAAAACTGATTCGTCAAACGCATCTTTGATTTTGGTTTGAATCATGTCTTTGACTTCGGCAAGCCATTTTTCTTGCGTCCATTCACGTCGCCCAATCGCAAGAATTTTCGTACCTTCGGGCAATTGCCCAGCTACGTCTAAATGATAAAACGCAGGCATCAATTTTATGCGTGATAAATTGCCCGTTGCACCAAAAATTACATAAGTACAGGCTTCAGCAGCCATGTGGCATCTCCAAAAATTAAAAATAAAATTTTAAAAAAGCCGCTGCTACATTGAAAACGCAACAGCGGCTTTTTCTTTTCTCAACTCAAAATGAAATTAAACGTTATAGGTTGTAGCCGAAACGTTGCCGCCTTCACCAATCCAATCAGTGTGGAAGAATTCACCGCGTGGTTTGTCGATACGTTCATAAGTGTGTGAACCAAAATAATCACGTTGTGCTTGTAACAAATTCGCTGGCAATTTTTCAGTTCTGTAACCGTCAAAATACGCTAGTGCCGATGAGAAAGTCGGTGTTGGAATACCTAATTGAATTCCTAAAATTACCGCTTTACGCCAGCCGACTTCTGACGTTTTCATCACATTTGCAAAGAAATCATCGAATAATAAATTTTCTAATTCGTGATTATTGCTGTAAGCCTGTTTGATATTGGTTAAAAATTTGCTGCGAATGATACAACCGCCGCGCCACATCAACGCAATATCACCGTAATTAAGTGCGAATTTATATTCTCTTGAAGCCTCACGCATTAAACGGAAACCTTGCGCGTAAGAAATAACTTTTGCCGCATAAAGTGCGTCATAAATGGCGTTAATCATTTCTTGTTTTTCGCCTCTACCGCCAAATGTTGCAACAGGTCTTTTTGGTAAAATTTTGGCAGCTTGTACACGCTCTGCTTTATGCCATGACAAACAACGTGCAAATACCGCTTCACCAATTAACGTCAATGGAATACCCAATTCTAAAGCGTCAATGCCTGTCCATTTTCCAGTGCCTTTTTGTCCCGCTGTGTCTAAAATTTTAGTTAAAAGTGGCTGACCATCGTCATCTTTATATCCCAAAATATCAGCGGTAATTTCCATCAAATACGAACTTAATTCGCCATTATTCCATTCGATGAAAATGTCACGGATTTCGTCAACGCTCAATCCTAAACCTTCTGAAAGCAATTGATATGCTTCACAAATTAGCTGCATATCGCCGTATTCAATACCATTGTGAACCATTTTAACGTAATGCCCAGCACCATTATCGCCGACCCAATGACAGCAAGGTTCGCCGTCAACTTTGGCAGCAATTGCTTGAAAAATCGGTTTCACTGTTGCCCATGCAGCACGATTTCCACCTGGCATCATTGATGCGCCATAATGTGCGCCTTCTTCACCACCTGAAACGCCCATACCGATAAAGTTCAAACCTTTTTCGCTTAATGCAACAACACGGCGGTTTGTATCGGTATAAAGTGAATTACCACCATCAACGATAATGTCACCTTCTGAAAGTAATGGCACTAATTGATCGATGTAAAAATCAACAACGTCCCCTGCCCTAACCATCATGAATACAACGCGTGGGGATTCAAGACTATCAACTAATTCTTGCAATGAATGCGTGCTAATCATTTCTGCACTTTCGATTGCTGCAGTATTTTCTGCTTCTGCTTCAACGAACGCATCAGCAACGCCTTCTGCATACTCATAAACCGCGACTTTAAAACCGTGATCTCGAATGTTGAGAGCTAAGTTTTTTCCCATTACAGCCAAACCAACCATACCAATTTGTGCTTTCATATTTTTGCCTTTTGATGAAATTTAGGAACGTGGATTTTAGCACGTTCAAACGTTAAAAAATTCTTTTGCTGCTGCCACATCGTGACAAATTTGAGTTTGTAATTCTTCGAGTGAATTGAAGCGCATTTCCTGTCGCAATTTATGTTTGAATTGCACGCTGACGTAACGCCCATAGATGTTTTGATTAAAATTAAACAAATGAGTTTCTAAAATAACTTTGTGATTTCCGTCAATTGTTGGGCGAGTACCCACATTTGCCACTCCTTGAAATTCACGATTATCAATACCTGTCATAGTTACCGCAAACACGCCTTGAATGGGCGTATTTCGACGTAACATTTTAATGTTAGCAGTTGGAAATCCTAGTGTTCTGCCCAATTTATCACCTTGCGCGACACGTCCACAAATTGAATAATCTTGCCCCAAAAGTCGCCGCGCCTGTGCTAAATCGCCCACATTTAAAGCATCTCGAATCAATGTGCTGCTAATTCGTAACTCTGCTAATCGATGTGCTGTTGATTTCTCAACTGAAAATCCCAGTAATTCGCCCTGCTCTTTAAGTAAATTAAAATTCCCACGACGCGCTTTGCCAAAATGAAAATCGTCACCAATCACTAAATGTTTCACATTTAATTTTGATACCAAAATTTTTTGAATAAATTGCTCAGGTTCATAATCGGCTAACATTCGATTGAATCGAACAATCACGACGTTATCAACGGGAAGTTCATTAAGCGCGAGGATTTTTTCTCGCAACCGCATTAAACGTGATGGCGCATTATTCGCTAAAAAATACTCAAGCGGTTGTGGCTCAAACAGCATAATTGCCGTTGGTAAATTAAGTTCATTTCCACGCATCGCCAACCTATCAATAACGGCACGATGCCCTAAATGCACGCCATCGAAATTACCAATTGTTAAAACACAGCCATTTACAAAAGATGGTGCGTGAGAAAAACCTCGAATTAAACGAATCATGAAAACTCAAACCAGAAGCAATAGTCAAAAAAAAACCCCGTGAGAAACTCACAGGGTTTTTATCAGCATTCAATGAATGAATTATTTCATCATTGATTTTTTGAACATGCTGTCCAATTTGCTGTTTGTGTCTT
>JBAXMT010000146.1:0-5923 GCA_037134135.1 Methylococcaceae bacterium
AATTATCTCATTTCAACTCAGGTAATCGGGAAATTGTTTTTGACTGAATCCTAAATAACAGTTATTGGGTAATTCATTGAATTGTTGCAACGCTTGCTTACGAATACCGCGATCCCATTCAATTAATTGTTTATCTGAAATATCAGGATGCAAAAATAATTCACCCGCCGATTTAACGTTACCTTGTGAATCGAACCGTCTAGCAAGTGCTTCATAGCCTTCTATTAAACCTGTTGCGGTACCAATAATGGGTTGAAAATAAGGGAAAAGAAGCGTGTTATTGATTGTCATAAAAATCCATAAAATTAAACGAATTAGATTCGCTTTCAACATTAAGCACTGCACGATTTATACCATGCAAAACAAACTCGAATTATCTAGCATTTCAGATAGAAAATGCGATTTATTTTGCGTTATTTTAGTGCATCGTACCAAAATAATGGGGCATTTGAATCAATGCCTTCGGACTTTCACGGTGTTTTTATAGGATAATGATTCGTACAGAATTTTAATTTTTGGAGTGAAAAGTGAAATTACAAAAAATAGTTTTAGGCGTTTCTGCAATGATGTTGAGTTTAAATGTTTTCGCGGTAGATTTAACGCGCAACGAGATTGAACAAAAATTGAAAAGTTCAAACAAAACAAACATTGTTGATTTTCGCCGCAAAGATTTTCGCACATTGAATTTATCGAAATTGGATTTTCGCAACGCTGATTTATGGGGAACAGATTTGCGTGATGCTAATTTAGATGACAGTGATTTGTCGAATTTGAATTTAGATTTAACGGTGATGACGCGAATTCATTTTTCGCGAGCGAATTTATCAAACACTAGCATTTTCGGTGTGAGCATGATGGATTCAGATTTGAGTGGCGCAAATTTGAGTGGCAGCCGTTTTATTGCAAATTTAGATCGTGCGAATTTGAAAGGTGCCAATTTAACCAATGCCAATTGGGGCGTAGATATGAAAAATCAGCCAATGGGTTTGATGCGCGTAAGTTTGAATGGGGCAAATTTGTCAAATGCGAATTTAACGGGCGCAAATTTGAATCGTGCGTTGATGAAGCGTGTTGATTTAACAGGTGCAAATTTGAATGGCACAGATTTAACGATGGCAGATTTAAGCGGCAGTCATTTAGAAAATGTGAATTTCAAAGGTGCAAATTTAAACGGTACAAAGTTTGGTTTTATTAAAGATAAATCGATTTTTAATGGCGCGTTAAATGTGAATGCTGCGATTTTTGAGGATTAACCCATTTTTATCGTTTAGTTTTGTATGGGCGTTGAATCGTCCGAAATTTGTTATACTTTCACTCGCACTTTTAATTAAAAACCACATAAAATTATGGCTCAATATATTTATTCAATGAATCGCGTGGGCAAAATCGTCCCACCGAAAAAATACATTTTGAAAGACATTTGGTTGTCTTTTTTTCCAGGCGCGAAAATTGGCGTTCTCGGTTTAAATGGCTCTGGTAAATCAACGTTACTTAAAATCATGGCGGGTTTAGATACCGACATCGAAGGCGAAGCGATTCCGCTCAAAGGCATTAAAATTGGGTATTTGTCGCAAGAACCACAGCTCGATCCAACTAAAAACGTGCGTGGAAATATCGAAGAAGCGGTTGTTGAAATCAAAACGGCGTTGGCGCAACTTGACCAAGTTTATTTAGATTACGCGGCTGAAGATGCCGATTTTGACAAACTCGCCTCTGAGCAAGCGCGTTTAGAAGACATTATTAACGCTTGCGATGGACACAATTTAGACCGAAAATTAGAAGTTGCCGCCGATGCGTTGCGTTTGCCCGAATGGGATGCCGATGTCACAAAATTGTCGGGTGGTGAAAAACGCCGTGTGGCGTTATGCCGTTTGTTATTGTCGAATCCTGATATGTTGTTGCTCGACGAACCGACTAACCATTTAGATGCAGAATCGGTTGCGTGGCTCGAACGCTTTTTGCACGATTATTCAGGAACCGTCGTTGCTGTGACGCATGATCGTTATTTCCTCGATAACGTTGCGGGGTGGATTTTAGAACTCGATCGTGGCTCGGGCATTCCGTGGGAAGGCAATTATTCCAGCTGGCTCGAACAAAAAGGCGCACGATTATTGTTAGAAGAAAAACAAGAATCAGCACGCCAAAAAGCGATGAAAGAAGAACTCGAATGGGTGCGTTCTGGCACAAAAGGTCGTCATGCGAAAAGCAAAGCCCGTTTAGCTCGATTTGATGAATTATCGTCAGCTGAAACCCAAAAACGTAACGAAACCCAAGAAATTTATATTCCACCTGGTCCAAGATTGGGCGACGTGGTGATTGAAGCAAATGGCATTTCAAAATCGTTTGGCGACAAATTGTTATTCAGCGATTTGAATTTCAAATTACCACAAGGCGGCATCGTGGGAATTATCGGCGCGAATGGCGCGGGTAAAACGACGTTATTTAGAATTATGGCTGGCTTTGAACAACCCGATTCAGGTGAACTAAAAATCGGTGAAACCGTCAAACTCGCTTACGTTGACCAATTGCGCGACGACATGGACGCGAAAAAAACCGTCTTTGAAGAAGTTTCCGAAGGCTTAGATTTAATCACCGTCGGAACTTATCAAACTCCGTCACGCGCTTATTTAGGTCGTTTCAATTTCAAAGGTGGTGATCAACAAAAATTCATCGGTGATTTGTCAGGTGGTGAACGAAATCGGGTGCATTTGGCAAAATTGCTCAAAACAGGCGGCAACGTTTTATTACTCGATGAACCAACTAACGATTTGGACGTTGAAACCTTGCGAGCATTGGAAGAAGCTGTGGTGAATTTTCCAGGCTGTGCGGTGGTGATTTCGCATGATAGATGGTTTTTAGACCGCATTGCGACGCACATTTTAGCCTTTGAAGGCGATAGCCAAGTGGTTTGGTTTGAAGGTAATTATGCTGATTACGAAGCCGACCGTCATCGTCGTTTAGGAACGGATGCAGATTCGCCGCGACGCTTGAAATACAAAAAATTGTCTTAATTATTAAAAGGCGCGATTCAATCGCGTCTTTTTCATTTTCAAATTAAATTTAGGAGAATTCAAAATGCGTAAAATTTTTGCTTCATTATTACTTGCATCAGCAAGTATTGCCTCTGTTTCTGCGGCGACAGTAACGCAACCGTCAATTGTTGAAATGCAAACTAACGTTGGCACCGTTAGCGTGCAATTAAATTGGGAAAAAGCTCCAATTAGTTCGCAAAATTTTTTGAACTACGTTAACAGTAGTTTTTATAAAAATACTTTTTTTCATCGAATTTATAGTGTTTACGATCCAGCAGATAAGACAAAACTTTTAATTCGAGTTGTTCAAGGTGGCGGTTTCGATGCAAAAACAATGCAATTGAAAACCCCTTTAGCGGCGATTGTAAATGAAGCAAATAACGGCTTACATAATTCAATCGGCACGATTTCAATGGCACGAACCAATGATCCAAATTCGGCGACTTCACAGTTCTTTTTTAACACGACAGATAATTCGGCAAATTTTGATGCCAACACAACCACTGGTAACGCAGGTTATGCGGTATTTGGTGCAGTGATTAGCGGCATGGATATTGTCGATAAAATCGGTAATTTTGGCACGATTAAAACAGCTTACAGCGAAGGCGTTCCTTTTACTTTTAGTGAAGTGAATGATTGTGGTTTTAATTTTTGTTTGAAAAAAGTCATTATTGAAAATGTTTATACCAGCCAAGTGGCAGATACAATTAATTCATGGACACGAATTTCAATCAATGGAAGTGGACGGGTTACAAGTTCGCCAGTTGGATTAAGTTGCGCCGCAAAATGTACATTAAAAAAACCTTTCGGCACAGCGATTACACTGAACGTGAAACCGTCAACAGGTTATCAATTTTCTGGCTGGAGCGGTGATTGTTCTGGCGCAACAACCTCATTAACACTCGATACAAAAACAAAAAATAACAACTGCACCGCGACATTTACCAAAATTGGCGCGTAATTTTTGCCCCTACCACTTTGAGCTTTTTAACTTATGACTAATGTGCAAGATATTTCCAGTTCAATGACATCTTCGGAAAAACGTGCCATCGGTTCGCTTGCTGGAATTTACGCTTTGCGAATGCTTGGTTTGTTTATGATTTTGCCAGTGCTATCGCTATTTGCTAAAGAATTAGACGGTGCAACTCCCGCATTAATTGGGCTTGCGATGAGTATTTATGGTTTGCCACAAGTCGTTTTACAAGTTCCGTTTGGATTGATGTCAGACAAATTCGGACGTAAAAAATTGATTGTGATTGGCTTAGTTTTATTTTTCACAGGCAGCGTCGTGGCGGCATTATCGAATGATATTTACGGCGTGTTAATTGGTCGAGCATTACAAGGTGTAGGGGCAATTTCAGCAGTAATTATGGCGTTAGTCGCAGATTTGACGCAGGAAATTCATCGCACTAAAGCAATGGCGACGATTGGAATAAGTATTGGAATGTCATTTGGTGGCGGTATTGTGGCAGGACCTATTATTGCCGCTGCATTTGGTGGGGTTCATGGTGTTTTTTGGGCAACTGCTGTTTTAACGTTATTAGCAATTGCGGCGGTTATTTTCATTGTACCAAATCCAGAAAAATCAAAATTACATCGAGATGCTGAATTTGTTCCTGCTGATGCAATGGCGGCATTGAAAAACCCAGAGCTTTTACGTTTAGATTATGGGATTTTTATTTTGCATTTGATTTTGATGGCGATTTTTGTCGTCGTGCCATCTTTGATGCGTGATGCAGGGTTAGAAATCGGTAACGAATGGAAAGTTTATTTACCTGTTTTTGTCATTTCAATGGCGTTGATTGTGCCGTTTATTATTTTGGCGGAAAAGAAACGTCAAATGAAAAAAGTGTTTTTAGGTGCGATTGCGACATTGTCGATTGCTGCGATTGGTTTTGCTTTTGCACATGAAAACTTAGTGACGTTAATTGTATTTTTGAGCGTGTTTTTCTGTGGATTTAATTTACTTGAAGCGACATTACCTTCGCTAGTTTCAAAAACAGCTCCCGCTGATTTAAAAGGCACTGCAATGGGGGCATATTCAAGTTCACAATTTTTAGGTTTATTTTGTGGTGGTTTAGTAGGTGGTTGGTTTAACGGGCAATTCGGTGTCACAGCGGTATTTTTAGTGTGTGCGGTGTTAGCGTTAAGCTGGTTTGCTGTTTCATTTTTTATGAAAGAACCCCATTATTTAGCCAGTTTATTAATTTCAATTGAATTGATGAGCGAAGGCGATGCTCATTTATTTGTAAATGAAATGTTGAAAGTAACAGGCGTAGCAGAAGCTATTTTGCATCATGAAGAAGCCGTTTTATATTTGAAAGTCGATAATCACATACTCGATAAATCGCAATTACAAACATTGATAAACGAGCATATTCACGCTTATCAGCACGTTGTTTAATGATGACTTACGTTGATTATCAAAAAAGTGTCGCACAACTCAATGAGTGGAATCACGCTTATCATGTTTTAGATGCACCATTGGTTTCTGATGCCGAATTTGATGCGGCATTTCGACAGCTGCAAATTTCCGAACAAGAAAATCCTGATTGGTTAATGCCAGAATCACCCACGCAACGTGTGGGTGATGTTGTTAACAGCACATTTAAAAAAATTACGCACGATGTAAAAATGTTGTCATTAGCAAATGCGTTTTCGATTGACGAAACCGTCGATTTTTTTGTCAAAGCAGCAAAAGAATTAGCGATACCATTACTGCAATTGTCGATTTTTAGCGAATCGAAACTTGACGGTTTAGCGATTAGTTTGCGTTATGAAAATGGTTTATTGCGTTATGGCGCAACACGCGGTGACGGACAAATCGGCGAAGATGTCACACATACTATTAAAACGATTCAATCTATTCCGTTGAAATTACAAACCGACAC
>JBAXMT010000147.1:0-5868 GCA_037134135.1 Methylococcaceae bacterium
ATTTATGAAGCGTCTTATTACATTTTCTTTTTTAGTTTCAGCACTGGCTTACGCGGGTTGGGCGGGTTTTTCATGGTTTGAAGAACGCCAGCATTACGAAAGCACGGATAACGCCTATTTGAAAACCAATAGCGTTTTGATTACACCAAAAGTTGCGGGTTACATTACCGATTTGCGAATTGATGATAATCAAAGCGTGAAACAAGGCGAAATTGTTGCTGTGATTGATGACGGCGATTATCAAGCTAAACTCGATTTAGCACAGGCAAAAGTGATTGAAGCACAAGCGGATATTGCGCGTGTGCAAGCGGCTAAAAATACGCAACACGCGCATGTTGCCACGGCAAATGCCGATGTTTCGGCGGTTGAAGCGCGGCAGCATAATGTTGAAAAAGATTTGCAGCGATTTATGCACTTAGTTGAAAGCGGCGCAGCTCCAGCGCAAATGCTCGATAAAATGCTTTCGCAATCCAGAGAAACGACAGCGCAATTACAAGGTTCAAAATCGACTGTGGCGGCGCAACATAAACAAATTTTCAGTTTTGAACATGAAATTGAACAGGCTCAAGCGCGTGTAAAACAAGCACAAGCGCAAGTCGCGTTGGCGAAAATTGATTTAGAAAATACCAAAATTCGTGCGCCGTTTGATGGCGTAATTGGACATCGTGGCGTGCAACTTGGCGCGTTTGTCCAAGCGGGAACAAATTTAGCGTATTTACTTGAAACCCAAAAAATTTGGGCAGAAGCCAATTTCAAAGAAACCCAAATCGAAAATATGAAAATTGGGCAACCCGTTAAAATTCATGTTGATGCCTATCCTAATATCCATTTCACAGGAAAAGTCGAAAGTTTTTCACCTGCAAGTGGTTCGGAATTTAGTCTTTTACCTGCTGAAAATGCGACAGGAAATTTCACTAAAATTGTGCGTCGCGTACCTGTGAAAATCGTGTTTGATGAAAATGAAAATCTAGGCAAACTCAAATCAGGCTTATCAACAACCGTGAAAGTGCAAGTGAAACCGCTATGACTGCTGTCAACGAAAGAGGCGAGCGAATCCTCACGACGGGTGAATGGATTGGCTTTTTCAGCATGGCGATTGGCGTATTTATGGCAGTGCTAGACATTCAAATCGTCGCCAGTTCATTGCAAGAAATTCAAGCAGGTTTATCCGCGACGCAAGATGAAATTGCATGGGTACAAACATCGTATTTAATCGCCGAAGTTATCATTATTCCGTTATCGGGTTGGCTTGGGCGCGTTTTTTCCACACGCTATTTGTATGTTTTGTCAGCGGGCGGGTTTACGTTGTCGAGTTTAGCGTGTGCATTTGCATGGAATTTGCCGTCGATGATTGTGTTTCGTTGCATTCAAGGTTTTTTCGGTGGCGCGATGATTCCGATGACATTTACGATTATTTTCATTTTATTTCCGCCGCGTTTACAACCGACGATGAGTATTGTTTTGGGTTTAATTGTCACGATGGCTCCCACGATTGGTCCTGTTTTGGGTGGCTATTTAACTGATGCTTACAGTTGGCAATTATTATTTTTAATCAACATCATTCCAGGTTTTATTGTTTGTTTTATGGTGTTTACGTTTTTAGACATTGATAAACCAAATTGGGATTTGCTGAAAAAAATTGATTTTGTCGGCATTGCATTGATTGCGATTTTTTTAGGCAGTTTGCAATATGTTCTCGAAGAAGGCGCACGCGATCAATGGTTTGAAGATGATTTGATTTTAATGTTAAGTGTTGTGGCGGCAATAAGTGGCACGGCGATGTTTTGGTGGGAGTTGACGAATCCGCACGCAATTATTGATTTGTATGCGTTTAGAAATCGTAACTTTGCGATTGGGTGCGCGTTTAGTTTTGTTTTGGGCATTGGACTTTATACGATTATTTATTTAACGCCGATTTATTTAGGTAGTGTGAAGGGCTTAAATAGTTTGCAGATTGGTTATTATTTGATGGTTGTAGGTCTGTTTCAGTTGGTATCTGCATTTATTGCAGGTCCTCTCGAAAAGAAAATCGATTTACGTTTAATGCTTTGTTTAGGAATGAGTTTGTTTGGTTTGGGTTCATGGTTAAACGGAAATCTGACAGCGGAATCGGGTTATTGGGAATTCTTTTTGCCGCAAGCGATTCGCGGAAGTGCATTGATGTTGTGTTTTTTACCGATTAACACGTTAGCATTAGGTTTATTACCGATTGAAGAAGTAAAAAATGCGAGCGGTTTATACAATTTAATGCGTAATTTAGGTGGTGCGATGGGATTAGCGGTGGCGAATACGTTAATGCTGATATTAAACAAATCGCATTATGCGGGATTGCGTGAATCGATTAGTGCGACGGATGAAATCGGACAACATTTAACGCAACAAAATTTGGCTCGTTTGACGAATTTAGCGTGGCGCGAAGCTGAAGTGATGACGTTTAATAATTTATTTCAAATTATTTCGTGTATTTTCTTTTTTGCTGTGTTGCTCGTGCCGCTTTTGAGCAAAGTCGGCACAGATAAAAATGCAACAGCAGCGCATTGATTATTTTTTCAAAATAGCCTGAATTTTGCCGAACAACCGTTCAAAATTGACAGGCTTTGTATCGTAATCATCACTGCCACCTGCAATTGCTTGAGCCACATACGATGGCATGTCATGTCCTGACAAAATAATAATTGGAATGTGAGCTGTTAAAGGATTTTTTTTGATTTGGCGAGTCGCTTCCAATCCATCCATCATCGGCATATTCATGTCCATTAAAATAAGGTTTGGAAGTTCTTTTTCTGCTATCTCAACCGCTTCCGAACCATTAACAGCCGTAATGACTGTATAATTTTTACGCTTCAAATGTTGTGTCAACATATCGCGGTTAAGGTTGTCATCGTCAACTAATAGAATTGTAATCATTACTTCTTTCTCCTTGATATTATTGATGTAGTTTTTACTTCAAATCAACGATTTTTCCATTACTATCAAAAAAAACCGTCACATTTTGCTGTTTCCGAAAATGAAAAATTTGCTCTGTATCAATCTGATAAAATGTCGCAACTTCCTCATCCGTCACACATTTTTCGGCGGCTGGTAGAACTCGTTGTCGGCGCAATTTTCGTAACAAAATCCACGCAATCCACACAATACTTAAAATCATCAAAGTGCCAACGTAAATTTCAAGTAAATCTAACAGGCTTTTATAACCACCGAACCAGCGCATTTCGTTAATTACCGTGAAATCACCACGAACCCAGTTAATCACAGTGATAATGGGATAGAGCAAATAGCCCCACATCACCCAACAAATAACGATTACGGTAAAGCTACTCAGGCGTTTCGACAGACTCTGTAATTGCGGAGCGTTAATGATGTACTGTTTCATTCGCGCAAGCCTCTATCGACAGTTACCCAAACGGCGCGTTGTCCGCGTTTTTTCTTGATTGCGCGAATTGTTCCAACAATGGTTGTGCCGACATTCATTAGCCAATACACAATTGGATACCAAACCATCCAATAATAATATCGTCCGATGCCGCCTGTTTGTGATTCGTAGCGTGAATCAATCGCCAGACTAACACCAAATTGCAACAAACACGTTACACTCAGCAGCATACTTGTCCAGCTTGGGCTTAAATCATGCAAAGATTCATTGGCTGTTGAAGTCAAAAATTCCATTGGTGCAAAAAGCAAATGACACAAAATCAAAAATGCCCACGTCACACTGATTAAACATTCAACATAGAGCAACCACATTCCACGCGCCGACCATCGAAATAAATCTCGAAAATAACGTAGCAAAACTTCGCTTCCACCTTGCGACCAACGCACACGCTGTTTCCATAAACCGTTTAACGTTTCGGGCATCAAAACCCAACAAAGGGCATTTGGCTCAAAACGAATCGTCCAACCCGCAAGCTGCAATTTCCAACTAATGTCGATGTCTTCAGTAATCATGTCGTTGCTCCAATAACCGACGTTGTGCAACGCCGATTTACGAAACGCAGCAATCACACCTGAAACCGTGAAAACTTTTCCATAAGAACGTTGCGCCCGTTTAATCATGCCGACAATCGCTGAAAATTCACCGACCTGAATACGTCCGAGCAAAGTTGAACGGTTGCGAATGCGTGGATTACCCGTAACTGCACCGACATTTGGATTTTCAATAAAATGACGAACCATCCAACCAACTGCGTCTGGTGACAACAAAGCATCACCATCAATACAAATCAAAATTTCACTTTTTGCCAATAATGCGGCAGTTCGCAATCCCATTGCTTTGCCTTGATTTGTCGCCAAATTCACTACGCGCAAATTTTCATATTTCGTAGCTAGTTCATGCAAAATTTCGAGCGTGTTATCTTTACTACCGTCGTTAATCGCAATTATTTCAAAATTTTTATAATGCTGTTGTTCCAAAATACCAATCGTTTCACGAACGTTTTCACCTTCGTTGTAACAAGGAATTAAAATTGAAACCATTGGCAAATTGTCCTCGTTTTCAAATGGCGATTTGGGTTTATGCCATTCATAACGCAAACAAAAAATAATCGCGCCAAACATCCAAATGTAAGCCATAAAAAGCGGGTAATAATAAATAAATTCTTCGGTAGATTTATCGATTGGCGACCACCACATCATAAAATTTTGCCAAGATTGAAAAATTTCAAAAGGTAAAAAAGTCATAATTTATTGCAACTCTGGCAAAGAAAAATGTTGTTGTAAATCTTCTAATTTTGGCTGATTTTCATAAACATTATCTGGGTAATAACCGATGTGTTTCACACCCAATTTTTTCAGTAAATTTAGCTGTTCAATAAACACATTGCTCGGAATTTTTTGCTGATTTTTCCAATTCACGGTTTGCAATTCAAACACCGTTTTTTTCAATCCATCGGGTTCTTTCGCTGCCGCTTTCACTAAATTTGTCAGCCATTGATTCGGATTTTTTGCATCTTCCATAAATGGCATGGCTTCAATCGCCACATAATCATAATGCGTCAAAAAAGATTTGAATGATTGTGCGTACCATTCTTCGCTATACGGTTCGAGCAAAGGAAGAGCATAAAAATTGCGTGCTGTTTTAATGTAGGGGCGGTAAAAACGGACACGATTTGTTAATTCATCTGTGAATTGTCCCATCAATTCCGTTTTATGCTTTGCCCATTCCAAACGACTTTTACTGGTGGCGCGTAATTTATTCACGTCGTCAGAAATTCCCCAAACTTGTTTGCCATAAGCCAACGCAGTAGGAGAAACGTCTTCAAAGTCGGACAAAATGCCATCATCATGAAAAAGTACGCCGTCAAAATTGCAGTATTTACTTAAATCTTCATAAATTTCGGCAACAAATTGTCTGGCTTCTGGATTGAATGGCGATAATCGTGTGTAAATATGGCTAGATGGTTGAGCTTTACCGTCGCGCCATTCTTGAACATACCATGATTTATCAATTTTTTTACTTTGATATGCCATCATTGGCAACCACGCATAAACCCTCACGGCAGCGCGTTTTTTCAATTGCCATGCGACGCGATTAAATAAATCTTGTTTGACGGGCAAATGCCGATTAGGAAAATATAACGCTTCCGCATTACCATCACCATCGGGATCGGCAAAAGCCTGTAAATACACGGTATTTATGTGCATATCTTTAATGCGTTGTACAAGACTGCTGATATTTTTTTCAGTTTGTTCAGCGTCTTTATCATACAAATAATCCATATCAACATGAGCAGCACGAACATGTTGTTCCACACGCAAACCTGTCAAAATTTCTGCAAATTTTTCAACTTTTGGATCGTCTACAATAATCAAGCGATGTAATACGTCTAAATCTGCTAGTGTATTAAAACCGTCAACCAAACCCATTGTGAT
>JBAXMT010000148.1:0-5811 GCA_037134135.1 Methylococcaceae bacterium
TTCATTCTCAACAAGCACTCGATTACGGCACAAAATTAGTCGGTGGTGTAACGCCAAAACGTGGTGGCTTGATACATTTAGGATTGCCTGTTTTTAATACCGTAGACGAAGCGGTGAAAAATACGGGCGCGACGGCAACGGTGATTTATGTACCGCCTTTTTTCGCTGCCGATGCGATTTTAGAAGCTGTCGAAGCTGGCATTGAATTGATTGTTTGTATTACCGAAGGCATTCCGACTTTGCAAATGTTGCGCGTCAAAGCCGCGATGCAAGGCACAAAATCATTGTTAATTGGTGCAAATTGCCCAGGTATTATCACGCCTGATGAATGCAAAATCGGCATTATGCCAGCGTCGATTCATCAAGCTGGCGTAATTGGCATTGTGTCCCGTTCTGGCACATTGACGTATGAATCGGTGCATCAAACCACGCAACAAGGTTTAGGACAAAGCACTTGCGTTGGCATTGGTGGCGACCCAATTCACGGCATGAATTTCATTGACGTATTAAGTCGTTTTGAAGCTGACCCGCAAACAAAAGGTATTGTGATGGTCGGTGAAATCGGTGGCAGTGACGAAGAAGCCGCAGCAGAATACATCAAAACCAACGTCACAAAACCTATTGTTGCGTATATTGCTGGACAAACTGCCCCTGCTGGAAAACGAATGGGACACGCTGGCGCGATTGTCACAGGCGGAAAAGGTACTGCTGAAAGTAAGATGAACACACTCAAAGCAGCTGGTGTGGAAGTCGTGAACGCATTGACAAATATTGGTGTTGCGATGCAACGCTGTTTGTAATTTAAAACGAGAGAAAATTATGAAACATTTACATTTATTATTTATTGCGCTTTCACTGATTAGTTTTTTAGGACGCATCGCGTTAACAAAATTTCGCCCCGAGATGATGCAACTCAAATGGGTGAACATCGCGCCGCACGCCATTAACGGAGCAGTGATTTTGACAGGGATTAGCCTTGTTTTTCAAGGTCATTGGCTGGACGGTGAATTTGGTTGGATTGTCGCAAAAATTATCGCGTTGTTAGGTTACGTTGCTTTAGGAATTATGGCGTTGAAATTACCTGATGAAAAACGTTGGTATGCCTTTGGTGGCGCGTTATTGATGTTCGCATACATTGCGAAAGTCGCAGTAACGAAAAGCGCAATGTTCTTCTGATAATGTAAAAAGGGGCAGAAAACTGCCCCTTTTTTTCTCAGCCAGTCAAAGCGGCTCTTTGACGCTCAAGATCTTGAATGTAACGCAGAACAGTTGATTCGACAGAATGTTTTAATTCTATAAATTTAACACCTAGCAATTCAGCAAACGCACCAACTTTTTGCGTTTCGAGAGGACGTTGCATCATAATTTCAAACGAAACGTTAACTTCACCGTGACCAGGCATAATAAGCGCACAATTTTCATAGATTAGTTCTGGTGTTAAAAAATATGAAAATGCTGGATTATAATTTTTCATTGAAAAGCCTGACAAACTAATGTCATTTAAATCTAGTCGAATTAAATTCAGTGACCAAGGATCAGGAACAACGGGATTTATTTCCCTTTCTGCTTCTAGTTGTTGCCGTTCCAATTTTGCTTTGATTTTATTTTCCACAGACATCTTCGCGTAGGCTTTAATAAATTCTTGTTGTTCTTCAAACAATTCTTTTTTAATTTTGAGAAGTAGCTGCTCTTCAATAATGCTCATTGCTGTTTTGTAAGCGGAAATATATTCGTCTGTGGCATCTTTTCTCGGTGGTTCAAGTGCAATTTCACATATACTCGGATTCATCAGAGGCGTATTGACGCGATAATAATCACGACGATTAAACCAAAATAAGGAACTAGGAATTGACGTTAAAAATGCAGGATTACCTTCGTATTTTGTTAATGTTATTTGGTCTGCAGTAAAAGCGACTTGAATTCCATTAAAACCTGTCGTGAACTTAATTCGTGGTGTGGAAATCATTTTTTTATTCAAAAAATCAGATGAGCCGCTATCCAGAAGGAGTGTGCCATCTTTGTGATTTATTGAAATAATTGCCGTCAATAGAGTATCTTTACCTCCTAAATCGGCACTAATCATACATTTATTTTTAACCAGCATTGATAAGTTGTTAACTATCATGGCTCGGTTGTGGATCATTGAATCATCTGTCATTTGATATTACCAAGTGTGTAAAATTTAGGATTAATACTGTTCATTGTAAAAGATTTAATTGTTATTACAAAAGGGGATTTGGTTTATGGGGTGGTTATTATTGATTTCTGCTGGTTGCGTAGAAATTATTTTCGCTTTGAGTTTGAAATACAACCAAGGTTTTACGCAACTTTATCCTAGTATTGTGACGGCATTTTCTGGCGCGGGTAGTTTTTATTTACTCATGCTTGCCTTAAAAACGCTTCCACTTGGAACTGCTTATGCAGTCTGGACTGGAATGGGTGCCGTTGGTGTCGCAATTTTAGGTATTTTTTTATTTAAAGAATCTGTCGATATTTTTCGTTTAATTTCAATTTTATTCGTAATTGTTGGTATCGCAGGTTTGAAATTATCGGACGTTTACTAATGCTACATTTAGTTTTTGAATTATCGTCACCAACGTTGACACGCCTACAAAACCAATCAAATGTTATTTTTTTAAATAATGCTGTGCGTGGTTTAGTCAAAAATTCAATGTGGCAAAATGAACTCGTCGCGATGATACCTTGTTATGTTTTGGCTGAAGATTTAACGTTGCGCGGCATTGAAATAGATTTGTTAATTGATGGTATTACACCGATTGATTACACTCAATTTGTCCAACTCACTATCGAAAATACGCCGATTCAAACATGGAACTAAATTTAACTGAACAAGGATTTTTAGTTAATTATTTTGATTGGAATGAAACTATTGCCGCCGAATTAGCAATACAAAACAAAATTATTTTAACACCTGCACACTGGGAAATTGTGTTGTTTATGCGTGAGTATTATATGCAATTCAATTATTTGCCAAACACACGCATTTTCGTTAAAGCTGTTGCAAATAAGTTAGGGACTGAAAAAGGCAATAGTCGTTATTTACAACATTTGTTCCCTGAATCACCGCTTAAAATGTCCTGCAAGTTAGCGGGTTTACCCAAACCGCCAACCTGCTTGTAAATTATTCAGCGCGTTTGAATTGGTGAATTAAATCTCGATTTTTCTTATTCGGCTTGTGTTCAGGTTTTTGAAAACCTAAAAATTTTCGTTCATCTCGTTTTATTTCAATTTGTTTCTCGCGTTTATCTAAACTTTCAGTGCTTTCGGTGTAAAGCAACACTGCTTCTTTCGCCGAAACTCGTTGTTTGACGATGCCTGTCACGGTGACTAACCATTCAAAACCCTCTTTATGAATTTCTAGTTTCGCCCCAATTTTTACTTCTTTACTGGGTTTGACGCGCTGTTTGTCAATATGGATTTTTCCACCTGCGACGGCTTCACTTGCTAACGAGCGCGTTTTAAAAAAACGCGCTGTCCAAAGCCATTTATCAATGCGAATTGCGTCTAATGATTCGAGCATGATTTATTTTTTAATTCGCGTGGCAACGAAAAAACAACTTTTTCCTCAATGCCTTGAATTTCAGTTGTCACATCGCCACCCCATAATTTGAGCTGCTGAATAACTTCTTGTACTAAAATTTCAGGAGCCGATGCGCCAGCCGTTACACCAACCGCTTTTGTCGTTGAAAACCATTCTTGCTTCATATCTTTAGCGGTATCAATTAAGTACGCGGTTTTTCCAAGTTGTTCAGCAATTTCACGCAATCGATTCGAGTTTGAACTATTTGGTGAACCAACGACCAAAATAATATCAGCGATTTTTGCTAAATCATGCACCGCATCTTGACGATTTTGGGTTGCGTAGCAAATGTCGTCTTTTTTCTGTTCTTGAATTGAATCAAATCGTTTACGAAGCGCGTCCACCATAATTTTTGTATCGGTCATAGACAACGTAGTTTGTGTAACATACGCTAAATCTTCTGGATGATTTACCGTTAATTTTTCAACATCTGAAGGCGTTTCAACTAAATAAATACCGCCATTTTCCGATTGTTTTTCATATTGCCCCATCGTTCCTTCAACTTCGGGATGTCCAGCGTGACCAATTAAAATCACTTCACGATTCGCCTTAGCGTGTTTTGAAACTTGAATATGGACTTTTGTCACGAGCGGACAAGTTGCATCAAAAACCGTTAAATTACGTTCTTTCGCTTCTTGTTGAACTTGTTTAGATACGCCGTGTGCGCTGAAAATTAGTGTTGATCCCATCGGCACATCGGTTAATTCTTCGATAAAAATTGCACCTTTTTCCTTTAGTGCATCAACCACAGTGCGGTTATGAACAACTTCGTGACGAACATAAATTGGTGCGCCAAAGGCATCTATCGCTCTTTCAACAATTTCAATGGCGCGATCTACGCCCGCACAAAAACCGCGTGGATTGGCTAAAACAATTTGCATTTAAGTTCTCTTTTTTAATTTTGAAAGGATTTTAGTGGGCGATTTTGTTGGATTCCAGTCCATTCGTCAACGTACTTTTAGATTCAATTAGATTGCAAATTCTGGAAGTTTTTTTGCAACCAGACATTTTTTCAATACAACATAATCAGGCAAGCCATTTTTGTACGGTGGATAATCCTCACCTTCAATTAATGGCTGCAAATATGCACGACACGCGGCTGTAATTCCAAAACCGTCTGCGCTAATAAATTCAGACGGCAGCATTTTTTCTACATTTGCCACATCTTTCAAATCCACACTGCCGATTTCCCATTGATACGGGGCATCAGATGTTCGCACAATCGTCGGCATCACGGAATTTTTCCCAGCTAACGCAAATTCAATCGCTGCTTTACCGACTGCGTAAGCCTGTTCCACATCATTTTTCGCGGCGATGTGGCGTGCTGCACGTTGCAAATAATCTGCCACAGCCCAATGATATTTATAGCCCAAATTTTCTTTGATTAAATTCGCAATGACGGGAGCCGCGCCACCTAATTGCGCGTGACCAAAGGCATCTTTGCCACCCGCTTCGGCGAGAAATTGCCCATCGCTATTTTTTACACCTTCAGAAACCACGACGCAGCAATAACCATACTGTTTAACTTTTTCATCAACAGCCGCCAAAAATTTTGGCGAATTAAATTCAACTTCTGGAAATAAAATCACAAGCGGAACATCATGATTTTCATCAGCCGCCAACGCCCCCGCCGCAGCAATCCAACCCGCGTGTCGTCCCATGACTTCCATCACAAAAACTTTCGTCGATGTCGCACACATTGAAGCCACGTCAAAACTAGCTTCACGCATTGAAACTGCCACATATTTCGCTACAGAACCGAATCCAGCGCAATTGTCAGTTACAGGTAAATCGTTATCGACTGTTTTGGGAATACCAATGCACGTCAACGGATAACCCATTTGCTCGCCAATTTGTGACACTTTGTGCGCGGTATCTTGCGAATCGCCGCCACCGTTGTAAAAAAAATAACCAATGTTATGGGCTTTAAAAACGTTAATTAGCCGTTCATATTCTGCGCGGTTTTTGTCTAAACTTTTTAATTTGTAACGGCACGAACCAAACGCTCCAGCAGGTGTAAAACGTAGCGCAGCAATGTCTGAGTCACTTTCCAAACTTGTGTCAATAAGTTCTTCTTTTAACGCGCCAATAATTCCGTTCAAACCCGCGTAAACCGTGCCGATTTTGTCTAAATTTAATCGTGCTGTTTGAATCAAACCACACGCGCTGGCGTTAATCACGGAGGTTACACCGCCCGATTGAGCGTAAAA
>JBAXMT010000149.1:0-5740 GCA_037134135.1 Methylococcaceae bacterium
TAATGGAACACTCACACGCAAGTCGTTTAATCGTACTCGACACCGAAACCACTGGTTTAAGTACAAAAGATGGCAATCGAATTCTTGAAATTGGTTGTGTGGAATTGATTGATCGCCGTTTGACGGGCAGCAATTTTCACGTTTATATCAATCCTGAACGTGACAGCGAAGAAGGTGCATTACGCGTTCATGGTTTGACGACGGCATTTTTATCCGATAAACCTAAATTTGCCGAGATTGCGAATACCTTTATCGATTATATTAAAGGCAGCGAGTTAATCATTCATAATGCGCCATTCGACGTAGGTTTTTTGAATTATGAATTGGTCGATTTGCTCAATCAGCAAGCGATTGAAACCTACTGCATCGTTTTTGATACACTTGCTGACGCAAAAAAACGTCATCCCGCGCAACGCAATAATTTAGATGCGCTTTGCAAACGTTATGGCGTTGATAATTCAAATCGTGAATTACATGGCGCGTTGTTAGACGCGCAGATTCTCGCCGAAGTATTTTTGATGATGACGGGGGGGCAGTTTTCGTTGATGAATGACAACGATACCAACAATTCCAATGCAAATGTTTCAACTGAAAGTGTCGTCCGCACCTTAGAAAAAAATCGTTCGCCATTATTGGTTTTACGATGTGATGAAGAAGAATTACAAATTCACGAAGCACGTTTAGATTCGATTAAAGAATGCTTGTGGCGGCAATAGCTATTAGTATTCGCTAAAAACTAAAGGTTTTATATGAACAATTCGTCAAAGATAGCTATTAAAAATAATACTAATAAAAAGCGAGCAGATATTTCAAGTGATTTGCCTTTACGCAAATGGCTTTATAGTTGGCTGTTAGATCCAACTATTGAAAATAATTACCAAAAAGATGTTGATTATTGGATTAGCACGCTAATTATTTTAAATTTGTTTATATTGTTGTTTGAACACGTTCCCGTTATTTACGAACCATATAAACATTGGTTCCATCTGTTTGATATGGCATCTGTTTTTGTATTTACACTGGAATACTTCACACGTTTATATTTGGCAGCAGAAGATCGAGAATTTAAACACAGTAAATCGCCTCGTTTAAAATATGTCATGAGTCCATTTGCGATTATAGACTTATTGTCAATCGCGCCATTTTACCTTCATGCAATTATTTCAATCGATTTACGAATGCTGCGTTCTTTACGATTGCTACGAATTCTCAAATTGTTTCGTGTTTTAATTCCAGCGTTCAAAGAATTTGCATTAGCAAACAAGGGACGTACATTTCGTCAAAAAATACACGCATTGGTATTTCCAAGTATATATGGCGGACAGCTACAAAGTTTGTTTGACTATTTGATTGTATTTTTGGTCACTATATCTGTTGTTGCGGTTATATTAGAATCTGTTCAAGCAATTCACTATCTTTTCAACATTCACTTTATTATTTTGAATACGGTCGCTGTCGCTATTTTTACGACAGAATACTGTATGCGTATTTATTCCTGCGTAGAAGAACCAGAGTTTGAAAGACCCATTTTAGGGCGATTTCAACAAGCAAAAACGGGGTCATCTATAATCGATTTGCTTGCCATTTTGCCATTTTTTCTTGAAGTATTCCTTCACCACTTATTTGATTTACGATTTATTCGGGTATTCAGATTATTACGGTTACTTAAATTAACGCGTTATACAAATGCGACTTCAACGCTAACAATCGTTGTCGGTCGTGAATGGCCCGTATTAGTTACATCTGCATTTATTATGATGTTGCTTGTAATTCTTACCGCTAGTTTGGGCTATTTATTTGAACACGAGGCGCAACCCGATAAATTTGAAAATATCCCTCAATCGATTTATTGGGCAGTTATTACATTAGGTTCCGTGGGATACGGTGATATATCGCCAATCACTCCGTTGGGGCGAATTATGACCATAATTCTTGCTCTTTTGGGGATTGGTATTTTTGCAATTCCTGCCGCATTACTATCTTCTGCTTTTACAGATCAGCTGCGTATTGATCGTGAAGCTCTCAAAAATGAACTTTACGATATGCTTGCAGACGGTGTTATTTCTGCTGAAGAGGCTGATATTATCAACAGAGAAGCAAAAAGACTTCATTTAAACGAGGACGAAGTTCAGCGATTGATTGAAAAAGCAAAATACGATCGTGAATTGAAAGATGATGCTGCGGGATTACCCTTGCATAAAATAGCAGCAACATCAGAACATGCTGTTGAACACTTTAAAACGTTAATGTCGCAAGTTAAACAATTAGGAATAATGACTAATAAAGAAAACTTTGAAATTGCAGCATTAAAGAATGCTCGTTTAAATTCACAAGAGCTTGAGTTGTGGCATTTGATTAACAAAATGTAAGCTGATCATTCTAAAAAAACCGCCCTTTGAGGAGACTAGAAGGGCGGTTTTTTGATTAAAATTTAATCGACCACAAACAGATTCGACGCTCCTGTTTCAGCAGAAGATGCACCTAAACGAAAATGTCCAAACATTTCACGCCCCATGCCCATGTGATGATTGTGCGCTGAATTTGGCGCAGGAATTCGTGCATTAAATTCGTCATCATCCATTACAACGTTAATGTCACCAGTCTGTAAATTCAACGAAATAATATCGCCGTTATGTACTTTTGCTAAAGGTCCACCCACTTCACATTCTGGACATAAATGAATCACAGACGGCACTTTTCCCGACGCGCCCGACATTCGACCATCGGTCACTAACGCGACTTTAAAACCTTTGTCTTGTAAAACACCCATTGGCGGCGTGAGTTTGTGTAATTCTGGCATTCCATTCGCTCTTGGACCTTGAAAACGAATCACTGCGACAAAATCTTTTTCCAACTCGCCACGTCTAAACGCTGCTAAGAAATCTTCTTGATCATCGAAAACCACTGCGGGGGCTTGAACGATTTGATGTTCTGGTGCAAGTGCAGAAAGTTTGGTTACACCACGACCCAAATTCCCTTTCATAACGTGCAACCCACCGCTTACTGCAAAAGGTGCTTCAACAGTGCTTAACACATCTAAATCTAAAGGTGCTTTTGGCACGGCTTCCCAAACTAATTTGTTGTCGATTAAACGTGGTTCTTGGCAATAATTTGTCATGCCGCGTTTATTCGCGATTGCTAATGTATCTTCGTGCAACAAATCGTTATGCAACAATTCTTGAATCAAAAAGCCCATGCCGCCTGCTGCGTGAAAATGATTCACGTCAGCCGAACCGTTTGGATACACTTTTGCCAGCAATGGAATTACTTTTGATAATTTATCAAAATCGTCCCAATTCAGGTTAATACCTGCAGCGCGAGCAATCGCAATTAAGTGCATTGTGTGATTAGTTGAACCACCAGTTGCAAGCAAACCGATAACTGCATTCACAATCGCTTTTTCATCGACAACGTGTGCGACAGGACGGTAATCGTCACCCATCGAGGTAAATTTCAAAATTTGACGTGACGCTTCTTTCGTTAATTCATCACGCAACGGTGTATATGGATTCACAAATGAACTACCTGGCAAATGCAATCCCATCATTTCCATCATCATTTGATTGGTATTTGCTGTACCGTAGAAAGTACAGGTTCCTGCACTGTGATACGATGCAGCTTCAGCGGCTAACAATTCTTCACGTCCAATTTCACCAAGTGCATATTTTTGACGAGCTTGTGCTTTTTCTTTATTAGAAATACCACTTGGCATCGGGCCTGCTGGAATGAAAATCGCTGGTAAATGTCCAAAACTCAATGCACCAATCAATAAACCAGGTACAATTTTGTCACACACGCCTAAAAATAATGCGCCATCAAACATATTGTGACTTAAGCCAATCGCTGTTGTCATCGCAATTAAATCGCGACTAAACAATGATAATTCCATCCCAGGTTGACCTTGTGTAATGCCGTCGCACATAGCGGGAACGCCCGCCGCTACTTGTGCTACGCCACCTGCTTCATAAATTGCTGCCTTAATTAAATCAGGCGTATCTTTGTAGGGTTGATGCGCTGACAACATATCGTTGTAAGACGTAATAATAGCGATATTCGGTTTTTTATTAGCAGTTAAATCTGCTTTTTCTTCTGAACTACATGCTGCAAAACCGTGTGCTAAATTGGCACAACCCATACCGACACGTTGCGGGGATTTTTTGGCGTGAGTTTCAATATATTTTAAATATGCAGAACGAGTGACATGACTACGTTCAATAATTTCATTGGTAACGCTTTGAATAACGGGATTCATATTATTTCCTCTGATTTTTTAGTTATAAGTACCATCGATTATTATAGTACAAAGAAAGCTGCTTTTCTGAAAAGGGCTTTTTTACCAGCAATTCTCATTATGAAATCGGTGGTGTTTTATTCTCGACGACAGAATTAAATTCGGTCATTTTGATAGATTTTTTAATGAGGTAGCCCTAGATTTGACGCTTACACCTGTTTCAATATATCATTAACAAATGCAAAATCGACTCCCAGAAATCATTGATCCCACACATCTTGCCGATAAACGCGGCGAATTACACGGACAAATTCCAATCAAACACCTAACCCGTTTGAGTGAAAAACTCGTCAATGACGATGATGTTGTGACAGTTAATCTCTATTTTGGGCGCGAAGGTCGCACACCAAAAATTGATGGTAGTTTAAAAGCAACTTTGCAGCTTGAATGTCAAAACTGCTTACAAGGTGTTGAATTTGAAATCGATCATAAAGTGAACTTAGGTGTTGTTATTACATTTGAACAAGTAGAACGATTACCTGAAGAGCTTGAACCTTTGTTGCTCGAAGAAGAAACCATACCGTTAATCACGCTTGTTGAAGACGAATTATTATTGCATTTACCCGATTATCCGAAACATTCGCATGATTGCATGATTGGTAATGCAATTAAAAAACATACTGTTGCTTTTGATGAAGCAGCCAGCAAAAAACCTAATCCTTTTTCCGTTTTAGCCAATTTAAAATCCACTGGAGAATCCTAATGGCAGTACAAAAGAGTAAAGTTACACGTTCAAGACGCGGTCAACGTCGTTCACATGACGCATTAACTGCAAAAACTATCTCTACAGACCCAATCACAGGTGAAATGCACTTACGTCACCACATGACACCAGATGGTTATTTCAAAGGTCGTTTAATTGTGGGTTCTGCTGTTGAAATTGACTAAACGTTAATTTTCAAACGAACACAAAATGCCGAATCAGAGTTTTTCTGATTCGGCTTCTTTTTATGCACTACGGAGCGCACGTCAACGTGAGTTTAACTATTTCCATTGATGCGATGGGCGGCGATTTCGGGGTTGATGTTACGATTCCTGCATCATTAGCCCGATTACAAGAAAATCCAGCCCTAACTCTCATTTTAGTTGGCGACGAAACACTTTTAAATTCGTTATTAGCGCAAGCCTTGCCAATTTATGGCGAACGATTACAGATTCAACACGCCTCGCAAACGGTGGACATGGACGAATCACCCGCTAAAGCCCTTAAAAATAAAAAAGATTCTTCGATGCGCGTGGCGATTAACTTGGTTCACGAAAAACGTGCCGATGCCTGCGTCAGCGCAGGAAATACAGGCGCGTTAATGGCGACCGCTCGATTCGTGCTGAAAATGTTGGTTGGCATCGATCGCCCCGCTATTATTTCAACGTTGCCATCGATTCACGGACACACCCACGTTTTGGATTTAGGCGCGAATGTCGATTGTACCGCCGAGCATTTATTTCAAT
>JBAXMT010000150.1:0-5696 GCA_037134135.1 Methylococcaceae bacterium
GGTAAATCGGGATACGGCGCACTGGAATAAATCATATTTTCTACCGCTTCATCCAATTTTGCATTTCCCGATGAGCGGGTGATTTTCACATTTACAATCATTCCATTCGCGTCAATTTCAATTTTTGTTTCTAAAATCCCCGCTGGTAAAGTGCCTCTATCGTAAATTTTTTGCCCGATACGTTTCACTTTCACGCCAAAATCATTGATGTATTTGTCACGAACACTGACTTGTTGCTGGCTAATGTTGCTACCAATTTGAGAAATTTGTTGTTGTACCGATTCGAGCGATAAACGCGGTTTTTCTTTCACTTCGATTTTTTCGATAATTGGTTTTGCGACCTTTTCAGATTTAGGCAATTTGGCAGATTTTTCAACTTGTTTGACGATAACTTCTGACTTTTCCACTGAAACAATCTTGGACTTTGGCGGTTCTTTTTTAACAAGAGCAATCGGTTTTGCGATGGGTTTTGGAATTGGTATTACAGGTTCTGGACGAGGTGGTTCTGGCGCGACTTCCACAGCGGGCGGTTGATTTTCAGCGACAACCGCCTCGTTTAGTTTCGTTTTAATCGGTGCAAATTTTGTAATTAACGAAATTTCAATTAGCGTTTGCGGCGGCTGTTCACGAGGCGAATCTTTTAAATTCAAACCAATGAATATGGCAATATGCAACGCAATAACAACCATTAAAATTCCAAAAAATGTCATTTACGCCACAGTCGCTGCAATGTGATCCATCAAAATTCCCGCAATGTTCAACCCAAATTGCGCGTCTAATTCCTGCACACAGGTCGGACTGGTAACGTTAATTTCAGTCAACGTGTCGCCAATCACGTCTAGCCCGACAAAAATTAAGCCTTTCGCTTTCAACGTCGGCGCGACTTGGCTGACAATCCACTTATCACGTTCAGTCAATGGACGACCTTCAGCACGCCCCCCCGCCGCTAAATTCCCGCGTGTTTCGCCTTGTTGGGGAATTCGAGCGAGTGCATAGGGAATTGCTTCACCATTCACTACCAAAATGCGTTTATCACCGTCGATAATCGCAGGCAAATAGCGTTGCGCCATAATGAAACGCTGATTGTAATGCGTCATCGTTTCCAAAATCACGCTGATATTGGGATCATCTAAACGTAAGCGAAAAATCGACGTACCGCCCATTCCGTCTAGCGGTTTGATAATAATGTCATGTTGTTCGTTTAAAAAATCACGAATTTGGTGAGAATTCCGCGAAACCAGCGTTTCCGCGCAACACTGCGGAAACCACGCGGTAAATAATTTTTCATTGGCATCACGCAACGATTGCGGTTTATTCACCACATAAACGCCCGCATTTTCGGATTGTTCTAAAATGTGCGTCGCGTACAAAAATTCGCTATCAAAGGGCGGGTCTTTTCGCATCAAAATCACGTTAAGTTCTTCGAGTGGAATTGTCTGCTCGTGCGTAAATTCAAACCATTTTTGATAATTTCGTTCGACGTTTAACGTCCGAGTTCGCGCATACGCTCGTCCGTTACGCAAAAATAAATCGCCCAATTCCATGTAATGCAATTCCCAGCCGCGAGCTTGCGCTTCGAGCAACATGGCGAAACTGGTGTCTTTTTTGATATTTATGAGGTCAATGGCATCCATGACCATGCCGAGTTTAATAGACATGAGAGTTGTGTGGTGAGTTTCAAATGACAGTAATTATAGCGATTTCAGCAACAAAAATATCAAACAAAAGCCGTGTGTTACATTTATATTCTTGAAAAAAACGATTTAATGATGTTAGTGCATCGATTATAATGCGACACTTTCATTTTTAATCACATAGATAGAGGATTTCATGTCAAGAGTATGTCAAGTTACGGGCAAAGGCCCAATGACTGGAAACAATGTTTCACACGCCAATAACAGAACTAGAAGACGATTTTTGCCGAATTTGCAACATCACCGTTTTTGGGTAGAAAGCGAAAATCGTTGGGTGCGTTTACGCGTTTCAACAAAAGCAATGCGAATCATCGACAAAAACGGTATTGATGCTGTTTTAGCTGATATGCGTAAAGCTGGTCAAAAAGTTTAAATTTAAGAGGATAAAATCATGCGCGATAAAATTAAATTGATTTCGACCGAAGGTACAGGTCATTTTTACACTACGACAAAAAACAAAAAAACGATGCCCGGCAAAATGGAAATCAAAAAGTTTGATCCTATGGTTCGTAAGCACGTTATCTACAAAGAAGCTAAAATCAAATAGTTTCGACTTCTGCGTCAGATTAACCTTTACGTTAATCTGACCAGCATCACCAAATTCCCCGTGTCACTGTTTTACCGCTTGCTCAAGTTTGCTGTGCTGTTTTGAATAAACAAAATACACCACCAATCCCATCGCCAACCAAATCAAAAATCGCCACCATGTTTGTGCGGGCAAAAATGCCATCAATGTACCGCATGAAATCATACCCAATGCTGGAAATAATGGACTGTAAGGTGAACGAAACGGACGCGGCAAATCAGGTTGTGAGAATCGCAACACAATCACGCCGAAACAAACCAACACAAATGCTGCTAACGTTCCGATATTGACCAATTCAGCTAAATCGCCCAACGGAATAAAACCAGCAATTACCGCCATAATCACGCCGCAAATCACAATTACCCGTACGGGTGTTTGCGTTTTTTCATGTACCAAATTGAAAAATTCAGGCAATAAACCATCGCGTGCCATTGCAAAAATTACCCGCGTTAAACCGTAATACAGCACCAACATTACCGTCGTTAATCCTGCAATTACACCCGTTGCAACTAAAGCAGAAGCCCAGCTAAAACCCAATAATTTCAACGCATGAGCAACAGGTGATGACACATTCAAATCACTGTAATGCACCACGCCCGTCAACAAACCAGAAACCAAAATATAAATTACTGTACAAAAAATTAACGACGTAACAATGCCAAACGGTAAATCTTCTTGGGGATTATGTGCTTCTTCCGCTGCGGTCGAAACCGCATCAAAACCAACGTAAGCAAAAAATACAATTGACGCACCTGCAAAAACACCAATCGTTTTGCCATCAGGTAACGTTTGAAACCAACCGAAAGGCATAAATGGATGCCAATTTTCAGGATTCACATTAAAAATTGCTAAACAAATAAACGTCGCAATTGTGACTAATTTCACTGCAACCATGATGTTGTTTAGTTTCGCGCTTTGCTTTACACCTAAAATCAATAATCCCATTAAAAACAAAATAATCAGCGATGCTGGCAAATTGACAATACCACCTAATTTTGGAGCTTTGGTTAACGCATCGGGCAACGCAAAACCAATCGCTGTTAATGCGTTATTAAAATATCCCGCCCAACCATTCGCAACCGCAGCAACTGAAATTGCATACTCCAGCAATAAATCCCAGCCGATAATCCACGCAACTAATTCTCCAAATGCCGCGTAACTATAACCATAAGCACTTCCACAACCACCGACTGATGCGGCTAATTCTGCATAAGATAACGCAGCAAAAATACAGGCAAATCCTGCAATAACAAACGACAAAATAACTGCGGGACCCGATTGCGTAGCAGCCGCAATTCCAGTCAACACAAAAATTCCTGTGCCGATAATCGCGCCTATCCCCAAGAAAGTTAAATCCCATTTTGATAAACACCGATTGAGTGTATTGATAGAATCGTCACTGTCGGAAACAATTGGTTTGGTGCGTAAAAGTTGTCGAATCATAAAATATCGTTGAATGGGAAGATAAAAACAAAGTCGCTGATTGTGATGTTCTCACGGCGAAACGTGAGAACGATGGATATTTATTTTGCTTAATGATTCAAATGCGCCACTAACCAACGTGCCGCAACGTCTTCCGCCATGCCTTTTCGGCGTGCATAATCTGAAAGTTGGTCTTTATCGATTTTGCCAACGTTGAAATACTGGGCTTGGGGATGCGAGAAATACCAACCACTCACCGCTGACGCGGGATACATTGCAAAGTTTTCGGTAAGTTCGATTGTGGTGTGTTCTGTCACGTTTAATAATTTAAACAATTTCGATTTTTCAGTATGGTCTGGACACGCGGGATAACCTGGCGCGGGACGAATGCCTTTGTAGTTTTCGTTAATCAGCGCGTCATTATCAAGTTCTTCATCGCTTGCATAACCCCAATGTTGTTTGCGAACTTGCAAATGTAAATACTCGGCAAACGCTTCGGCTAATCTGTCCGCTAACGCTTTGAGCATGATTGCACTGTAATCGTCATGATTCTTTTCAAATTCTTCGAGTTTGCTTTCAATACCGATGCCTGTTGTGACCGCAAACGCGCCAATGTAATCCATCACACCGCTTTCGAGTGGCGCGACAAAATCCGATAAACAATAATTTGGGCGACCTGGGGCTTTGACATTTTGTTGACGTAAATGATGCAGCGTTTCTAATACTTCGCTGCGTGATTCATCGGTAAATAATTGAATGTCATCATCAACCGAATTCGCAGGGAAGAAACCAATCACTGCACGATTTTCTAGCCAATTTTCAGTAATTAGTTTTTCAAGCATTTCCTTTGCATCGGCAAAAAGTTTGCGTGCTTCTTCACCGACAACGGCATCATTTAAGATTTTTGGATAACCACCTGCGAGTTCCCATGTTTGGAAAAACGGCGACCAATCAATATATTCTGCCAGCGTTGCCAGCGACACATCGTTTATTACTTTTACGCCCAAAAATTCAGGTTTTGTCGGTCTGTGATTTCCAAAAACGTGTTTATTTTCACGGGCTTTTTCTAAGGAATGTTGCAAGGTTTTCGCTTCTTTGCCTTTGTGACGTTCACGAACTTCAACGTATTCTGCGCGAATGCTTGCCATGTAATCTGTGGCTAATTCGCCGCTTAATAAATTACTTGCTACGCCAACGGCGCGAGATGCGTCAGTCACATAAACAACAGAGCTATTTTCATAATGCGGTTCAATTTTCACTGCCGTATGAGCGCGAGAAGTCGTCGCGCCACCAATCAACAACGGAATTTTAAAGCCTTGACGTTGCATTTCCTTCGCAACGTGAACCATTTCATCAAGCGACGGCGTAATCAAGCCGCTCAAACCAATAATATCGACTTTTTCCATGCGAGCAGTTTGCAGAATCTTTTCGGCTGAAACCATTACGCCTAAATCAACCACGTCGTAATTGTTGCATTGCAAAACCACGGCAACGATATTTTTGCCGATGTCGTGAACGTCGCCTTTCACGGTTGCCATGAGAATTTTGCCGTTGCTTTGGCGGTCGGCGGCAGATTTGTCTGCTTCCATAAAGGGCATTAAATACGCGACGGCTTTTTTCATGACTCGTGCGGATTTCACCACTTGCGGCAAAAACATTTTGCCTGCGCCAAACAAATCGCCGACGATATTCATTCCGTCCATCAACGCGCCTTCGATAACGTGCAACGGACGTTCAGCTTCTAAACGTGCCGCTTCGGTATCTTCGTCGATGAAATCCGTAATCCCTTTGACGAGTGCGTGTGCCAAACGTTCATTGACGGGCAAGTTTCGCCATTCTGCATCTTCTTTTTTGACTTCAACGCCGTCACCGCGATATTTATCAGCAATCGCCAATAACGTATCTGTGCCGCTGCCGTCGTGTTGATTCAAAATAACGGCTTCAACCGCGTCGCGTAATTCGCGTGGAATGTCTTCATAAATCGCAAGCTGCCC
>JBAXMT010000151.1:0-5681 GCA_037134135.1 Methylococcaceae bacterium
CATTGAAATAAACTGCAAGAAATTGAAATAAATTGATAGGCAATTAATTCTATTACTATTTTTTTAGCTAAAAACGGAAATTTATTGATGATGAAAGGTTTTGAAAGGTAAAAAAACTATAAAATGTAAGTAATTTGATTTTCAGTAGTAGACAGATTGTCAAAAGATGGTGGACGCAGGGTCAAAAGGAAACGGCAGAATGTGCGATATGATTTAGTTTTGCACAAATCTAAATTTTCAAAAATCAGACTATTTTGAGACTTTCGCAATGTTATAGTTGAAAGCTGAAAGATTTTTATGTGATTAGAATTCAATCAAAAATTATGACAATAAACACTGAGCGTTTTATGCGCGAACAAGATTTCATCGTGTCGAAAACCGATTTAACGGGACGAATTCTTTATGGCAATGAAACATTCATTGAGTTTTCAGGTTACGAAGAAGAAGAATTACTCGGGCAGCCGCAAAATATCATTCGTCATCCCGATATGCCGCGCCTTATTTTTAAATTGCTTTGGGATTGCATAACAAACGACAAAGAAATTTTCGCTTTTGTAAAAAATAGCTCTAAAGATGGCGGGTTTTATTGGGTATTCGCGCAGGTTGCGCCTACTTTTAACCGTCAACAACAAAAAATTGGTTATACATCTGTGCGAAGAATGCCAAATCCAAAAGCTATTCCGAGCATTTCTGAGTTGTATGAAAAGATGTTAATGGCAGAAAGACAAGCCAATGCGGGCGAAGAAATAGCAGCTTCAACCGCCGTTTTAAATGAGTTTTTAACAAAAAATAATATCAGCTACGATTTTTTAGTGACTATTTTACAAGCGCGTTAAGTTGTCATAAAGAATTCAAGTCGATGAATTCGTAAATAAAATTATGTGTGAAAGTAGGAGATACAAATGAAGTATTGTTTTATATGTGGGGAAGTAATGGACGATGAAATTAATCAAAAAGATTCATTTGCTGAAACTAAAAATGATGATGAATCGACTGTTCAAGTACAAACTTTGCGAGATGAAAGCATTATATGTGAATCATGTTCTTGGGGTGGAGGCGTGTGCATAAATGAATAATTTTACGATTGTTAAAAAATATCGAGAAAGAAAAACGTAACAATTAACTGATTACTTCACAGGAATAACATGAATACAACAATGAATGTTGAAAAAAAGCACTCAATTCTAATTGTCGATGACAGTGTAATAAACATTCGATTACTTGCAAGTATCCTTGATGAATATCACATTTTGTTCGCCACTGACGGCGAAAGCGCGTTAAAACTGGCGTTAGAAAATCAACCCGATTTAATTTTGTTAGATATTGTGATGCCCGATATGAACGGTTATCAAATATGTGAAAAATTAAAAGCTAATTCATTAACGGAGAAAATCTGCGTTATTTTCATCACAGGTTCTTTAATTAACAACCCGTTTGAAATAGGCGCGGTAGATTATATTCGTAGACCATTTGAACCACCGATTGTTAAAGCGCGAGTAAAAAATCAAATCGATTTGAAAATGGCACACTATGAAAATCTTATGTATGCCGAAAATTTACTTACCGTTAATGAAATACTTAACGATAAAAATATCGCACATAAAAAAACATCGGCTGCATTGTCGCAGTTAAAAACGGGTTTAGATAATCTTAGTACAGGCGTGACGATTGCCGATAATGACCGCATTTTGACTTATGTTAATGCTTCTGGCGTACAATTATTCAATAAAGTTGAATCTAAAATTCAACGAGATATACCTGCGTTTAGCATTGAAAATTTAGTTGGCATGAATATCGATTTATTTCATAAAACGCCTTCGTATCAAAAAGAATTGTTGGCGACTTTTCAACATACCGTTGAAGTCAATGTGTCGTTAGGTGGTCACATTATAAATATCAAAGCCAGTCCGATTTTTGATGAAAATGGCGAGCGATTAGGATCGGTTGCCGAATGGCGAGATATTACCGAAGAAGAAGGTCGTGCGGCTGAATTGGCTAAATCGCACGCTCAAAATGCTCTTTTAAATAAACAAATGAATCACATGCAAAAACTCGAAAGTATTGGGCGATTAACATCGGGAATTGCTCATGATTTCAATAACATTTTGGGTTGTATTATGGGTTATAACGAAATGACGGGTTATGCGAGTGAAGACATTCAAGACGAATCGTTACGAGCTGAAATTGAAAATAACACTAAGCAAGTGAATTTAGCAGGAAATCGGGCAGCGGATTTAATTAACAAAATGCTGACCTATTGCCGTCAAGATACGCCAAAAAATCAAATGGATGATATACAGCCGACGAAAGTTGTCATTCAAGAAGTGTTGGAGATGTTAAAACCCGCATTAACCAGCCGAATCAAAATTCAAACGTCGTTGGAATGTGAAGAGATTATTCAAATTGATATGACGGATTTACATCAAATTATGACAAATTTAGTCATCAACGCGCGTGATGCGATGCAAGAACGCGGTTGCATTATTAACGTGTCATTGAGAAAAATAATAAACATTTCGGCACATTGTTTGGCGTGTGCGGGGGTGATTCAAGGCGATTTTATTGAATTGAGTGTCGCGGATAACGGCTCAGGCATTGAACCCGAAATTATTAGCCGCATTTTTGATCCTTTTTTCACCACAAAAGGGCAAGGCGAAGGAACTGGCTTAGGTTTATCAACGGTGAGTGGAATTGTTCACCAATCAAACGGGCATATTTTGATTGATTCAAAATCAACAAAAGAACATCACGGCACGACATTTAGAATGTTATTTCCGTGCGATTCAACGGTTCATTAAAATGAAAAGCGATAACATTTTCTAACGAAAGTGTTATCGCCAAAAAATCATGACAAGCTGTGATAACCCGTTTCTTCATGCAGTGCGATGTCCAAACCTTGAACTTCATCGTCACTCGTCACACGCAATCCAATCCAAGCATCTAAGCCTTTTAGAATCGCAAAACTAAACGCTGCGCTCCAAACCGCTGTGACCAGAACTGCCAACGCTTGTACGCCAACTTGCTGTGAAATCGTTACACCTTCAGGCAAACCTAAACCGCCAAATTGCGTTGCTGCAAAAACGCCCGTTAAAATCGAACCAATCACACCACCCACACCATGAACAGGAAACACATCGAGTGAATCGTCGATTTTAAATTTACGTTTGACGATTTGCGTCGCGTGAAAACAGACAAATCCAGCGGTTACGCCAATGACTAACGCGCCAAATGTGCCGACATAACCCGAAGCAGGTGTGATTGTACCTAAACCCGCAACCATTCCTGTCACGATGCCCAAAACGCTGGGTCTACCGTATTTTTGCCATTCGATTGCCATCCATGTTAATGAACCCGCAGCGGCGGCAATGTGTGTGACTAAAATTGCCATTCCAGCACGACCATCTGAAGCCAATGCGCTGCCGCCGTTGAATCCAAACCAGCCAACCCAAAGCATTCCCGCACCTGTGACAACCATAGTCATATTGTGCGGTGGCATAGCGATTTGTGGAAAACCTTTTCGTTTACCTAACACGATTGCTGAAACTAATGCGGCAACACCTGCATTAACATGAATGACGATGCCACCTGCAAAATCCATCGCGCCCATTTTTGCCAACCAACCGCCGCCCCAAATCCAATGACAAATCGGCATATAAACCAAAATCAACCACAACGCACTAAACCACAGCATTGCAGAGAATTTCATTCGTTCGGCAAAACCACCAACGATTAACGCTGGCGTAATAATGGCAAACGTCATTTGGAACATGAAATACACGGTTTCTGGAATGTCGCCGATTAAATTCGTAGTCGTAATATCGGGCAAAAATGCCTTCGCAAAACTACCAATCCACGCTTGTGATTCGCCACCATCGGCAAAAATCAAACTATAAACACCAGCCAGCCAAAGTAGCGAAACCAAGCAAGTAATCGCAAAACATTGCATCAAAACGGACAGCACGTTTTTACTGCGAACCAAACCGCCGTAAAACAACGAAAGCCCTGGAATTGTCATAAACAAAACCAAGGCTGTTGAAGTGAGAACCCACGCGGTATTCGCTTGATTCAATTCTGCGGCAAAAACAGTTTGTGGCAGAACAAAAAAAGACGCGGCACAAAGCCACGTCCAAAAATTAACTTTTGAGTGCATCATTTTCTTAAATTGCTTCTTCGCCTGTTTCACCAGTACGGATACGAATAACTTGTTCTAAATTCGACACGAAAATTTTACCGTCACCGATTTTGCCTGTGTTTGCTGCTTTAACGATAGTTTCAACCGCTTTATCAACAATATCGTCAGCAACCGCAATTTCAAGTTTCACTTTTGGTAAGAAATCGACAACGTATTCTGCACCGCGATAAAGTTCAGTGTGTCCTTTTTGACGACCAAACCCTTTAACTTCGGTTGCTGTAACACCCGCAACACCGATTTCTGATAAGGCTTCACGCACGTCATCCATTTTGAATGGTTTAATAATGGCGGTAATAAGTTTCATAAGTTTTCCAATTTAAAAAAGTAAAAAGAAGTGATTAAAAACTGCGTGGCAATCATAACCACTTCTACACAAAAATTATAGGTGATAAGCAGTTTCACCGTGTTCTGAAACATCCAAACCTTGGCGTTCATATTCTTCACTAACACGCAATCCAACAATCATATCTACGATTTTATAAGCGGCATAAGAAACCACAGCTGACCAAATGACGGCAACCGCTACACCCCAAAATTGGCTAATAAATTGTGCGCTGAAATTATATTCAGCTACGCCATTTGCCACATAATCCCAAACGCCTGTGCCACCCAATGCTGGATTTGCAACAACAGCGGTTCCCAATGCACCTAAAATTCCACCGATACCGTGAACACCAAATGCGTCAAGAGAATCATCGTATTTCAATTTAGTTTTTAGCATCGTAACTGCCCAGAAACACACACCACCAGAAGCTAAACCTAAGAAAATCGCGCCCATCACACCCGACCAACCACAAGCGGGTGTAATCACAACCAAACCTGCGATTGCGCCTGAAGCTGCACCCAACATACTAGGTTTACCACGCATTAACCATTCTGCACACATCCAAGATAAAGTTGCCGCCGAAGCTGCAAGTAATGTGTTTATGAAAACTAATGTGGCTAAACCATTGGCTTCTAAATTTGAACCGACGTTAAAACCAAACCAACCGACCCAAGCGAGTGACGCGCCAATCATGGTCATCGTAACGCTATGTGGCGCGAGAGATTCGCGTCCGTAACCGATACGTTTGCCAATTAATAAACTGCCAATCAAACCCGCAACGCCCGCGTTGATATGAACAACTGAACCGCCTGCAAAATCCAACGCACCTTTTTGGAATAAGAAACCTGCTGTAGCGGTTGCAGCTTCAGCTGCTGTCGCATCTGTGTAAGCATCAGGACCTGTCCAATACCAAACCATGTGCGCCAATGGTAAATATGAAAATGTGAACCAAATCGCGGTAAATAATAAAACGGCTGAAAATTTAATACGTTCCGCAAATGCTCCAATAATAATTGCTGGCGTAATCGCCGCAAACGTCAATTGAAATGCCACATAAGCAAATTCTGGAATCGCCACACCTTTGCTGAAAGTTGCCGCAAGTGAATCAGGTGTAATTCCCGATAAAAATGCTTTGCTCAAACCACCAAAAAACGCATTGCCTTC
>JBAXMT010000152.1:0-5600 GCA_037134135.1 Methylococcaceae bacterium
GCACATCGTCCAACGTTTTAATACGCCCTTCGGCACGCACAATCAACGCTTCTTCACCTTCAGTCAAACGCCCCGCGCCGTCGTTACGATTGTTACTTTCTAAGGCTTTGATTAAATCGGCAATCGTAATGCCTCGCGCCGACATTTTCATATTGTCAGGAATGACTTCAAATGTGCGAACAAATCCGCCCAACGCATTCACATCCGCCACGCCAGAAACCGTGCGTAATGCGGGACGAATCACCCAATCGAGCAAATCGCGACGTTGCATTAACGTCAAATCGCCGCCATCAATCGAAAACATAAACATCTCGCCGAGCGGCGTAGTCATTGGCGCGATGCCACCTTCCACGCCCGCTGGCAAATTGCCCCACAAGGTATTTAAACGTTCGGCGATTTGTTGCCGCGCCCAAAAAATATCCGTACCTTCTTCAAAATCAATCGTAATATCGGTCAGCGCGTATTTCGCAATCGAGCGCAACATACTTTGATGCGGAATGCCGAGCAATTCGACTTCAATCGGCGCAGTAATTCGTGATTCAACTTCTTCGGGAGTCATGCCCGCCGCTTTGACAATAATTTTTACTTGTGTCGGTGACACTTCGGGAAAGGCATCAATCGGTAAATGTTTAAACGCATAAAAACCGCCGCCGCTCAACATCGCCACAAACACCATCATCAACATCCGTTGACTGAGTGCAAAACGAATTAAACCTGTCATATTTTTAACCCGTTAAATCGCTAATTCTTGTTTGTGTGTGGATTGGGATTTAGTAATCAATGTCATACCTTTTGCTTTCGCAACATAACCCAATGCCCGCATCAACTCTTTACTGTCACCGTCATTCAAAACTTGAAATAGATATTCTTTAATCGCTTCGTCACTGTCTAATAATGACACCATATCGAATGGCAATAATTCTTCGTTCATGTTTTAAATCTCCTTCGCTAACTTAATCGCTCGTTTTATGTCGGCTTGTTGCGTGGATTTATCGCCACCTGCAAGCAAAATAACTAACTCGTTGCCACGCAATGTGAAATAAATTCGATAACCCGCGCCAACATCAATACGCATTTCAGAAATGCCATCACCTACAGATTTTACGTCGCCCAAATTGCCGTTTTCGGCACGTTCAATGCGCCTTGCAATAGCGATTTTTGCTCGCAAATCACGCAATGTTTTATGCCATTGAGAAAAACTTGTTGTTTGTTCAATGGCGTAACTCATTGTTCAGCACTCCCCACGCCCAACCAATTGGCTTTCAAGACTGCCGCGCCTTTAATGGCAATGGTTTCGTCGCCAGTGAACGCGCCGCTGATAATGGATTCTTCGTCTTGTTTTCCGACAATCGTGATGGGTTTTGCGTCAAAACCAGTAGCACTGCGAACGAATAAAAACGCACTGCCGTCATTTTGAGCAATCGCGGTATTTGGCACTTTGAAAACAATTTGTTTGCTGATTTGTTTGATTTGAACATTCAATTTTTGTCCCGCACGAATTTGTTTCGGCGCGTTTTTAATAACCGCTCGCGCCAAAATAGTTTGATTTTCAGCATTCACACTTTGTCCAAGCAAACTGATTTCTGCATTAAACGCGGTATTTTCAATGTCTACCGAATCGCCAACTTTTACATCAGCAATTCGTTCTTGTGGAATTGCAATTTCTAGCCACAACGTATGCAAATCCGCCACGCGATATAACGGCGTAAGACTATCAATGCGCGTTCCAGCGACCGCCATACGTTCAATCACCACACCAGAAATCGGCGAACGAATCGCTAAATGACTGTTTAATTGACCACTCGCATTTCCACCTGAAATTTCCAAAAGACGTTTCGCCTCTTGCGTATCAAGTGACGCAGTATTGAATTGGCTTTCTGTTTCTTGCACGCGCCGATTCGCAATAATGCCGTCTTTCGCCAATGCTTTATCACGTTGATATGCTGAATTTGCAAGTTGTAACGCACTATTTGCTTTCAAATAATTGCTCTGCAAACTCAATAAATTTGGGCTGTCGATTTGCGCTAATACTTCGCCTTTTTTCACTTCATCACCGAGCGCGGCGTTGAGTTGGTTAATAATGCCCGACTGTGAAGCACTGACGACGTATTCATTATTGGGCGGAATTAGCACTTTGGCTGGCGCGAATAACACAGGAATTTCAGTGGTGCGTTCGAGTTTCCCCTGCACAATTCCCAATCGTTCAATGTGTTCAGCAGTTAATTGCACACTTTGTTCAGCAGCAAAAATCGGTGAACTTAAAGCTAATAAAAATACAAAACGTTTCATGGCAGAACTCCGACCGCTTGATTGTAAAAGGCAAAATCACGTTGCAATGTGATGGCGCGTTCTTTCGCAGTTAATACCGCGAGTTGAGTTTGAGATTGGATTTTCAATAAATCGATTAAATCAATTTCACCAACTGAAAAACTGAGTTGTGTCATTTTCAAATGTTTTTCAGCAACCGTTTTTAGTTCGTTCGTAATGATTAATTCAGCTTGATTGACTTGTAAATTATGTTCAGCTTCGTGGTGATTTTGTTCTAAATCGCGAAAAAGTTGGTCACGTTCAGCGCGTAATTTATTTAGTTCAACATTCAACGCAGCAGTTTGTGGCGCGAGATGTTTTTCGCCGCCAAATGGCACAGTGATACCAAGACTCAAACTTTCCAAATTATTACTGATTTCCTTTCCACCTTTTCCCGCACTATAACGATCGCTGTTAAAACCCATCACGATGCTAGATTGCCCAGAACCCACAAGTTGCAACGCTTCTAACTCGGCTTGTTTGCGTTCAATTTGTGAATTTATCGCTTGTAATGCGGGATGCGTTTGCTCAATTTCTTTTTGTTTCGTTAACGTTTCTTGAAAATTTGCAGGGACTTTTATCGATTGAGTGATTGAGCTGAAACGTTTGCGAGCGTGCATCACTTCGGCTTCGGCTAATGTCTGTGTGGAACGTTTTTGCAACACTTCAGTTTGAGCTAAAAGCGAATCGGTTTCGGCTAAATCACCTGCTTGAACACGACGTTTTACATCGTTAGCTAACTGTTCAGCGGTGGCGAGTTCGAGTTGAACTTGTTGCAAACGTAATTCTTGCAACGAAATATCCCATAATGCCGCACGGACTAAACCTGCCACGCGCCATTTTGTGGCAGCCGCTTGCATCGAACTATCGACTTGCGCTTTATCTCCGATTCGCTGTTGGGCATCACGTTGACCGACATTCCACAACGGCACTTGCACCGTCGCATCGTTATAATGCAAATGCAAACTGCTGGCTTCTTGAAAACGATAAAACGCTTGCGCTGAACCCGAAAACCAACTGTCGCCACGTTGTTTAATCGCGGACGCTTCGTTTTCTAACGAATCCAGCCATTGTGAATCAGGATATTTTTCGAGGGTTAAATCGACCAGTTGTGCTAACGAAAGTTGCGAGTCCACAATCATCGGATCGTGATGTTCGACACGCGGCAAATTTTCGGCGTGCGCGAAAATCGACGTTAAAAGTAACGGAAGTAAAAGAGGTAAAAACATGAGAATTCCACGTTGTTAGTAAAAACTACGCAAAGCATATCAGCATTGCGTGACGAAATGATTAACCAAACGTGAAAAATGGCGGGGCGCGTGGGGCAGTGAAATTTAGAAAAAATGGGCGGAGAATCGGCTCGGTTTTAAACGAAAAACAACGCAGTGATTCTGATTTTCTCACCATAAAAAACAAACTCAGAAGCAGAACAAAAATCGTGTTTTCAGTTTGAAAAATTTGAATCATTTCATTTTTGATGCCAGAACTCATCGTGATCATATCGTCATTTTGAGAGCTAAATGCAACAAATTCAGGCGCGTGTTTAGGTAAAGCGTTAACTTCTTCAAATTCGGGCAAATGTACAGACACGCCAAAATGCGTCACATTATTCGTGTGAGCATGAATCAGCGGTGCGGCAAATTGCAGCAGCATCAACAGAAAAACTAAAGTGGCTCGAATTTGTAAAATCATGGCGTGAATGCTATGCGATAATGCGCTCTAACGCAAATGACAACGCGGTTGTTACCCATTCAAATTAACGAAGGAGAAAACTTTATGAACCCAATACTTTTAGGCGTAAACATTGACCACGTCGCCACCATTCGCCAAGCGCGTGGCACAAATTACCCCAACATTTTGCAAGCCGCTTTGGTGGCTGAACAAGCTGGCGCAGACGGCATCACCGCACATTTGCGTGAAGATCGTCGTCACATTCAAGACCGCGATATTTATTTGCTCAAAGAAAATATCCACACCCGTTTAAATTTTGAAATGGCGGTCACTGATGAAATGTTGGCGATTGCGTGCAAAGTGTTACCGTTCGCGTGCTGTTTAGTTCCCGAAAAACGCACGGAATTAACCACTGAAGGCGGTTTAAATGTGCGCGAAAATTTGCCTCGTTTGCAAATGGCGTGTGCAAAATTAGCAGACGCGGGCATTGAAGTTTCACTTTTTATCGACCCCGACGAAGCCCAAATTGATGCGGCGGTAAAAGCTGGCGCACCCGTCATTGAATTACACACGGGCGCGTATGCGGACGCGCCAAATCGTGTCGAACAACTCAAAGAATTAACGCGAATTCAACACGCCGCAAATTATGCTCATGCCGCTGGATTGCAAGTGAACGCAGGACACGGTTTGCATTTTCATAACGTCCAAGCCATTTGTGCGATTCCAGAAATTATCGAACTCAACATTGGTCATTCAATCATTGCACAAGCCATTTTTTCAGGTTTAGGTCAAACCGTTGCCGAATTAAAAATGCTGATGCAGAATTCCCGAAGCCAAAGCCATCTTTTGTAAAAATAGCGACGCTATTCGTGGCATCTAAAAATTTCCAATAAAAAATATACTTTGGAGAAAAAGCGCATAATCCATTCATCTGATTACATTTAAAGTTAAAAAGAAGAAAATTATGAATGCCGAGCAACAAAGATTTAAAAGCAGTTTCAATAATCTTAGTGCCAATATCGTTATCACTGATTCTAACCACATCATCACCTACGTTAACACTGCTGCAATGAACTTTTTCAATAACGTCGATTCTAACCTTCGTGACAAATTACCTCATGCAAAAGTAAGTGATTTAATCGGAAAAAACGTGCGTGACTTTCATCAAAACGGCGATTATCAACTGAAATTACTTGATGACATCTCCGATAAAATAAAATTCAGTTTTAAAATAGGCGGTTCTATCGTAGAAATGAACATTAGCCCGTTAATTGATGAATCGGGGAAACGATTTGGCTCGATGACGGAGTGGGAAGATGTCACAGATGAAATTCGTATATCGCACAATTTAGACATTGCGAATCAAGCAATATCTTTCCAACAAAGTGAAAAAGAAAAACGCGCTAATGAATTAGCTATTTTGAACGAAAAATTGGCGGCTCAAAATCTGGAAAAAGAAAGAAAGGCGAATGAATTTATCATTGCAAATGAAGAATTAGTTTTCCAAAATTCTCAAAAAGAAAAACGGGCTGCGGAATTACTCATTGCCAATGCCGATTTGTATTGGCAAAACAGCGAAAAAGAAAAACGCGCTAATGAATTAGGCGTTGCTAACGAAGAAT
>JBAXMT010000153.1:0-5595 GCA_037134135.1 Methylococcaceae bacterium
TCCGAGCTTTGTCATTTTGGTATTGCGAGCTGAAAAAACTGTCCGAACTATTGCAGATTACAGGGGAAAGTTATCGACTAAAAGACAAAAAACGTATTGGAACTGCTCCGTCCAATTTGGGAGCAAATTAACCCCAAGGGGGTCAATTTTCAAACGTTGTTTTTTGAGATAAAGGGGTCAAATTTGAACCGTTGTTGACACCTTAGACTGGCGCGATATTGTAAATCAATTACCAATGGGTGCATTGAAAACGTTAGCATCCTGTTGTCATGTCAAATCGTTTAACAAAACCTCCAAACAACTTACCTTAAAAATTAGCGTTGATAATGCCAATGCAAATGCTGATAGTTCAGTGGAAGAATTGCAACAGGTCATCCGTAAAATTACAGGGATTGATAAAATCAGTGTCACAATTAAGGTGGTTGAATCAGGTGAAATTGTTGGGAAACGAAAACATACGCTGAATGATTAAATTCACGGTACATATATAAAGGAGTAACTGAGAGCTTTTATCAAAGTACGGCGAGTTTAAACAAAAGGATGGAAAGTCCCACAGAAAATTATATCTAATTGAAATATCTATATTTTTAAAGATGTTCTGATTGGAGTACAATTAAACAAACGTTCACAAAGTTTCACACGCATGACTTTAACATTATGAAACATCAAATAGACCCGACAGTAGATTGTGTATTTAAGGCGATTTTAGGCAGTGAAGAAAATAAGAATTTGCTGGTGCATTTTCTGAATGCGGTTCTGTCTTCTGAATTACAACAACCGATTACGTCAGTTAGCATTCTCAATCCGTATAACGACAAAGAGCATCTGAACGATAAACTCAGTATTGTTGATGTTAAGGCACGCGATAACAGTGACCAACTTTATCAAATTGAAATTCAACTTGCTTACTACGAAAGTTTGCCTGCTCGCATCATTTACACTTGGGCTGATGTTTATAATCAGCAATTACAAAGTGGTAATGACTACGACAAGCTCAAGCCCACTTATTCCATTTGGTTAATGGGTGATAACTTGGTCAAAGATGATGACCAGTATCTGCACAGTTACAAGTTTCGAGATGACGCAGGGAAATTATTAACTTCTCATGGTGGCATTTGGTTATTGGAACTAAAAAAGTTTCATGCTCAACACATCGACAGCGAACAAGAACGGTGGTTACAGTTTTTCAAAGATGGCAAAACATTAAATGACAATAACGAATTACCTGAATGGATGGGAACAGAAGAAATGAGGCAAGCGATGAACACGTTACGTCAATTTTCAGAAAAAGAAAAAAACTACTTTGCTTATCAAGCACGGCAAGATTACATACGTCAGCAAAATTCGATTCGATTAGACGGTGAAAGAAAGGTAGAGCAAGAACGGGCGGAAAAGGAAGCTGCCATCCAAAGGGAACAAGCTGCCATTCAAAGAGAACAACAAGCCTTAGCTGAAATCGAAAGACTGAAAGCATTGTTGAAAACTCAGTAATTTTTATCCCGTCGATATGTAAAGGAGTAACTCAGCAGTTTCGTAAAATATCAGCGAGCTTGTTTCTTTGGTGAAGCGTAAATCAAACTATAGATTATTTTACACTTTCACCAAAACGGTTGAATGCGGGTTTAAAGGTGTAAATAAAAGTTAATTTTTGAATTGTTTTACATTTGTAAAGAAACGTTTTAAAATTACTTTACGCGCCATTAGACGCTTTTATATTTTTGGTATTGTATAATCGACGTGAATGCAATCTCACTCGCACAAAGAGTAATTTAAAATGAAAACAATTAAATTGACACCAGAACAACGAGCCGAACTTTTAGTAAGTGCAAAGATTCTCGATAAAAACGGCAATTATCACAAAGATTTTTTCAGACCTGAAACCGTTGCTAAAAGTAAAGAACGTAAAGCAGAGCTTCAAGCACAAGCAGGGCGATAATTGTGTATTCTTCAAAACCCGCGTATGTTTTTGGTTTTCATGGCTTAGATAAAAATGTTGGCAAAGCTGTTTTAAATGGAAAAACCGAATTACGACACAGTACCAATCCATACGACTGGTTAGGACACGGTGTTTATTTTTGGGAAAATAGCTACGAACGTGCAAAGCAATATGCTGATGAAGATAGCCAACGTAAGCATTCAAAAATTAAAACCCCTTTTGTTATTGGCTCAATCATCGACTTAGGCAATTGTTTAGATTTGCTTGATAAGCAACATTTAGACTTTTTGGCATTTGCTTATCACGAAATGGTACAAGGCTTAAATGAAGCAGGGACGGAATTACCAACTAATTCTCCTTTCGGTGTAAATGATTTCGACTTTAAAAAACGTGAATTAGATTGTGCTGTTATTCGTTATGCCATCGATATTGCTAAATTAAACGGTATCAAATTCGATTCTGTCAGAGCTGCCTTTTGGGAAGGTGATGAACTTTACCCAAACGCGGGTTTCAAAACGCATAATCACATTCAACTTTGCATCATCAATCCTGATTGCATCAAAGGGATATTTTTACCCCGTGAAAAACAAACCTCAAAAAAAGAAACTGATTAACCACTGCGATATTGTGTTTCAAACCATACCTATTTCAAGACAATTACCAAACAAAGAAACTCAATCAGCCATGTTAGATATTCGTGCAGGAAAGAATCTTAAATTCATTAGCCTAGAGCAATTTAGAAGTGAGTTTTTCCTATGACTTCAAACATCGGTTACATTCGCGTCAGTTCCAATAATCAAAACACGGACAGACAATTAGACGGCATCGTTTTAGACAAAACCTTTACCGAAAAACAATCAGGTAAAAGTTCAAATGATAGACCGCAATTGCAGGAATGTTTAAGTTGGATTCGTGAAGGCGATACGTTACACATTCACAGCATCGACCGATTGGCGCGTAATTTGGTGGATTTACAGAACTTAGTGACAAGCATCACCGCTAAAGGTGTGACACTCAAATTTCACAAGGAAGGTTTAACTTTTACAGGTGACAGTAACAATCCGATGAATCAGTTATTGCTTCAAATGTTAGGTGCGGTGGCAGAGTTTGAAAGGAATTTGATTAAAGAACGTCAAGCAGAAGGAATTAGAGTTGCGAGGGAAAAAGGCGTTAAGTTTGGTGCTAAACCAAAATTATCAGATGAACAGATTAGCGAATTGAAATTATTGATTCAAGCAGGTAGGAAAGTGACTGAGGTTGCAAAACAATTTGGTATAACCCGACCTACTGTTTATAAACATTTGAGCAAATCGCTATGTCCCTAATAGAACGTCGGCGCATAATTGAAAACATCGACAAATTCAGGTTCTCAAAGTGACCGTGCAAGATTGAATACGTTGCGATTAAAAGTTGAACAAGGTGATGTGATTTTAGTAACCAAGCTCGATAGGTTAGGTCGTGATACCGCCGATATGATTTCATTGATAAAAGAATTTGATGGGATTAGCACGGAAGGGACGATGGGTAAGATGGTGGTGACTATTCTCTCAGCCGTAGCACAAGCTGAACGTCAACGGATTTTGGAACGCACCAATGAAGGTAGATTGGATGCGAAAAGTCGAGGGGTTAAATTTGGAAGGAAGCGCAGTGTGGATAGGGATAAACTGATGGCATTGAAACAGCAGGGATTTGAAGCGAGTGAGATTGCAAAGAAAATGGGGATTGGACACTCAACGGTTTATAAATTGTTGAGTGAAATTGCTGCATCAGCATTGGAATTTCAATAAAATTCACCTTGTTCCAAACAAGAAAAACTACACGGTTCAGTTAATTAGGCGTTTATTGGCATTCCTCAGAATAAGGCATCAAATTTTTCGGTGCATGATATTCTTTCCACCAACAAGCATACGCCACGTCAGTCGCCCCAATTTGATAACCCAATAATTCCCATTGATTATTTGTTTTTTTGAAAATCGCATTCATTTGACTATCAAAAGCCCCTTCTTCATAGGCAACTATGTACTTTGTTTTTGTGTAATCTATTTCCTTTCCATCTTTGCGAATTGGTTCTGCTGTAAGAAACGCCCAATTATCTAAAACTCTTAATTCTTGAACTACAAATTGAATTGGCACATGTAATTCACGTTGAACAGGAACTCTCAAAATATCCATTAAAAATTTTCTTTCATCTGAATTCTTAGCAAAAGTCGTTATTTTTCCTTTTGCTTCCTGTACAACAGGCGGTTTAGAAACAACTGAACTTGTTACTTTTGGTTTAACATATTCATATTTTCCGTTTTTGAAAACGTACAAATCATTTTTTGCAACTGTAACATTTAATTTTTCATCTGCTTCTGTTCCTTGCTTAGTTACCAATAACGCAGGATATTCTTGATTTTCTAGTGGAACTATTCCTAACTCACCTTTAAATCCCCAACATTTCACATCTTTATAGATGCTCATACTGTCTTCATTTTCATCGCAAAAGCCATCGTTATTACTATTTAGATAAACTAAACCTCCATAATTCCAACCATTTGACGCAGAAAATATAATAACTTCTTGCCAGTCATTCCATTGCTCACCTGAAATTATATCGTTATGACCTTCGCTCTTTCCTTTATCATCAATTAAAAATGCAATTAACTTATCGGACAATTTCAAAACTTTGGCAGTGTTTGTGTCTGGTGCTTCTCCATAATTACCTACATGAGCCACTGAAACGTTTTTATTAAATAACTCCCATTCACCAGTCGCAGATTTTTTGAATGTTACTGCATCAATTGGAATAAGAACGCCGTTCATTCCTATTATTTCGCCTTTACTATCAACAGTCTGTTTTTGAATAAAAACAACATGGTAATCATCGCTATCATAATTAAAACTTTGTTCAAACCAAAGATTAGCCACTTGCTCTTCCGATAGCTTTACACTTTCAATACCATCTTTTGCGTACAGTTCTTTAAATGCACGAGATAAGAAATTCGATTCGTTATTAGTTTGCTCTTCTTTTTGTTCTTCTGCTTTTTGAGGTGTAGAGCAATAAACAGAAAGTGCGTAATGAGCATTTGGACTGAAATATAACTGATCACAATGCACATCAATTACTTGTCCATTTTTTACACCTTCAATGTCTGAAATCTGCACTTCATCAACCGTAATAGTTACCTTCTCTCCCTCAGGACTATTTCACTTTCACCAGTAACGTTAATGGGAGAAGCTAATTGTAGATGATGATATTTTTCAGTGGTTTCTTCACCTTCAAAACAACAATCTTGAAATTCTTTTTGAGAATAAGTTCCATGTAAATCCGCAGGAGTGTCGGATTGTAATGTTTTATAAAATAATGATTTCAATGAAGCAATCATGGATGAAATAGAAAATTTGTTATCTGAATTGTTTTCACTATCAGAATTCACAACATTTTCTGTAGAACTTAATTCTGTTTCTTTATCGATATTAGCTTGAGTGTCAGATTTATTTTGTTGTTCTAAATTAATATTATTATCATTATCATAATTACCATCATTAACTGCCATTATTTTTGCGACATCTAAATTTGCTTTATTTAAATATGATAAAAAGTTATTACCTGCATTGTTTTCACCGAAAAAATTAAAACTTAAATTCATTATAGGAGCATCACTTCGATTACTTGT
>JBAXMT010000154.1:0-5593 GCA_037134135.1 Methylococcaceae bacterium
CCCGATGAATCAGCAAATCAGGATAACGGCGAATCGGCGACGTGAAATGCGCGTAAGCCTCCAACGCCAGCCCAAAATGTCCTTTTTCTTCCGCGCTATAAACCGCTTGCGACATCGAACGCAATAACACGGTTTGAATCAAATGCGCGTCGGGACGGCCTTTGATATTTTCGATTAAATTCATGTAATCGATAGGCGTGGGTTCGCTTTCGCCCGTCATTTCCAAGCCCATTTCACCTAAAAACGTCCGTAAATTAACCAATTTTTCTTCACTTGGGGCTTCGTGAACACGCAATAATTTCGGCATTTTTTTACTGTTCAAATATCGAGCAGCAGAACCGTTTGCCGCAATCATAAATTCTTCAATCAGCTTGTGCGCGTCGTTGCGAACCACGGGGATAATTTTGTCGATTTTGCGATTTTCACCAAACACAATTTTGGTTTCTTGCGTATCGAAATCCATCGCGCCACGTTTTTCACGCGCCACACGCATCGCTTGATAAAGCGCGTACAACTCGCGCAAATCGGGCATTAACTTGGCGTGTTTTTCAGCTAAAACTGTATCGCCTTCGACCAAAATTTTTGCCACGTCGTTGTAAGTCAAACGCGCGTGCGATTGCATCACCGCATCGTAAAATTTAGCGCGGGTGACTTCGCCATCCCCATCAATCAACATTTCACACACCATGCACAAACGGTCAACGTGTGGATTGAGCGAACACAAACCGTTCGACAAAATCTCTGGCAACATCGGAATCACTTGCTCAGGAAAATAAACCGACGTGCTACGTTTGTGCGCTTCGTTATCAAGTTCACTTCCAACCGTCACATAATGTGAAACGTCAGCAATCGCGACTAGTAACTTCCAACCTTTCGCGGTTTTTTTGCAATAAACCGCATCGTCAAAATCACGCGCATCTTCGCCATCAATCGTCACCAAAGGCGTGGCGCGTAAATCCGTGCGACCTTCTTTGGCAGATTCTGGAACTTCAGCGGTGAGTGGCGCGATTTCAGCCAATAATTCTGCCGACCAAATGTTGGGCAAATCATGAGTGCGAATCGCCATTTCGATTTCCATGCCTGGCGCAAGATGGTCGCCCAGCACTTCAACGACTTTTCCAAGCGGCTGATGCAATTTCGTTGGTTGCTGAGTAATTTCAGCGACGACGATTTGTCCTTGTTCGGCATTCGCTGTTTTGCCATTTTCGATGAGAACGGTTTGAGCGATATTTTTGTTATCGGGAATGACGTAAGTGAAACCGTCTTCGGAATACAATCGCCCGACGATTTGATGCGTGTTGCGCTCTAAAATTTCAACGACCGCGCCTTCACGACGATTTTTTCTGTCCACGCCAACTACTCGAACCATGGCGCGGTCATTGTGTAAAAGTACATTCATTTCACGCGGCGACAAATACAAATCGTCTGAACCGTCGTCTGGGCGAATAAAACCAAAACCGTCAGCATGACCAATCACGCGCCCGACGATTAAATCTTTATTGTTCACTAAACAATAACGTCCACCACGATTGAATAATAATTGTCCATCACGTTCCATTGCGCGTAATCGACGACGCAAGGCTTCTAAACGTTCTTCGTCTTCAAGCACAAATGCCGACGCAATATCTTCGCGTCCTAATGGTCGTCCCGTATCTTCGAGTAATTGCAAAATCAGTTCACGGCTCGGAATCGGGTTGTCGTATTTTTCGGCTTCACGTTCTGCGAAAGGATCGTTTTTTGACGCGAAATCAAGAGGAGTTTTAGACTTTGAGGGCATTTGTAGGCAGCTTCTTTTAGGGAAAAATCGATATAAATTAGCGTCTATCATACAGGTTTAACGGGTGCGGTAAAAGGCACCGTACTGTTTCAGTAATTTGTTGAACATCTATTCATATATTTCTACATTCAATACTTTCTGATAATCCATAAAAAACACCTTGAAAGGTGTGGTGTTATAATCCGCCACAAAAAGCATTTTCTTATTCTCATCAACATTAAAACCATTATGAAACCTATGACTGAAACCCACTATTTAGATAATCAGTTCATTATCGCCATGCCTACTTTGACGGACAATACTTTTTCACGCACTGCAATTTATTTGTGTCAACACAACGCTGATGGTGCATTGGGGATTGTTATCAACCGAAAATCAGATATGAAATTAAAAGAAATTTTCATGCAAATGGATATTTCTATTAGTTCATTAACGGCGGCTGATGCACCCGTTTATGTTGGTGGACCAATACAGCAAGAACGTGGTTTTGTGTTACATACAACAGATAAAAAATGGGCAATCACCTTACCTATTTCTGAAACCATGTCACTCACAACTTCTCGCGATATTATTGAAGCCATTGCGAAAGGCGAAGGTCCCGAACGTTATTTTGTTGCACTTGGTTATGCGGGTTGGGGAAAAGGACAACTGGAACAAGAAATGTTGTCAAACTCTTGGTTAAATACACCGTTTGGCGAGCCAATTTTATTCGACACACCCACAGATTTACGCTGGCGTATGGCGGCAAGTCAAATTGGCATTGATATTCAACAACTCACAGTCGGCGCAGGTCATGCGTAAAGATCCTTTGGCGCGTCAATCCGTTGATACTTATTTGGGTTTTGATTTCGGAACAAAAAAAATCGGCGTAGCAGTCGGACAATTAACAACAGCAACTGCCAATTCTTTGCAAACAATTCGTTCACCCAATCAAACGCCGAATTGGCAAGCGATTGAACAAATCGTTAAAGAATGGCAACCCGCAGGATTTGTCGTAGGAATTTCACGTCAACTCGACGGCACGGATAACGTTGTTACACCGCGAATGTTAAAATTTTGTCGCCAACTTAATGGGCGTTTTAATTTACCTGTTCACCAACAAGATGAAACCCTAACGACATTCGAGGCAAAACAAATGTTGTTTGATGACGTTCATGTCAATGCGACAAAATTATGGTCTGTTCAAGACGAACTTGCGGCACAACTAATTTTGCAATCATGGCTAAATCAACAAGAAAAAACGATTTAAATGAACGGTAAAAAAATTATTAACTCAAACGATAGCGATTTATTTCGTCAAACAATTGGTAAAGTGCAAACCGTTAAACAAGATAAAGTCGATTTACACGAACAACGAAAAGTGAAGCCTAAACCTTATCCAAAGCCATTAGTAATCAATTTTGACGCACATCTAAATTCACGAAATCCTGACAATGTTGAAACTGTCGGTATTTATGATTCGATGAATTTTCTGTCAGCAGGTTTGCAAAATAATGTTTTGAAAAAATTGCGACGCGGCTTTTTTGGTATCGACGCTGAAATTGATTTACATGGTTTAAACACGCATGATGCAAAACGACAATTACTACATTTTTTACACAATAGCGTCGAAGAAGGTGGTCGCTGCGTGCATATTGTTCATGGTAAAGGTTATCGTTCGTTAGATAATATGCCCGTGATTAAAAATGAATTAAATCGCTGGTTGCGCCAACATAAAGATGTGCAAGCATTTTGCTCTGCTAGTCAGAAAGATGGCGGCACAGGTGCATTATTCGTATTACTGCGATTATCAGATAAATATGGTTTTGAAAGTATGGAAGATATTTACGAGTAGTGGCGGTGGTGCCTAAATAAAAACCTTTAGAATCAAATAACTGTATTTTTTAGTCACATCAAAAATGGGTAAAAAGCGTTGATTTTTCCATAAAATCAGAATACGTTAAAATTCAACATATTGATTTTAATTAAGTTTATTTATGCTCCAACGCCCGAAAGGGCTGTCCTTATGCCAGAAGGAAAAGTTGCCCCGCATTTAATTCACTAACATTAGATAAAATCGCAAATTGAATCGGGCTGTCACCATTTACACCATCTGCGTCGTAATACAGATTTTTAGTCAACGTATCGAAAATAATACGTTGCAACGACGTTTCAGCAACTGTTTTTCCAGAACCAGCTAAAAATTCATCTGCTGTTAAAACACTACCGCTATTTAATGCCGTAAAAATAGATTTGGAAAATGTGATTTTATCGCCACTACTAAAATCAGTAATCGTATCGACATTGTTTGTACTTAACACGGATGTAAAAACAAAATTATCATTGCCCGTATTTCCCGTTAAAACATTGGCGACGCTGTTACCGATAATTGTGTCGTTTTGATTGCTGCCAATTGCTTTTTCAATCACCGTACCGTAAGCAATTGAAACATTATCTTTTGGTGCGTGTGTTGTAGTTGTACCATCTGTATAACCAATTTTAACCGCCCCCAATGAACTAAAATATCCAGCGCGTAAATCAATCGTTTGTACTTGCGTTTGATTGCTTACGTCAATTGTATCGGTTCCATCAACATCCCAAATCGTCATAAATGGATCAACATCCACGTCCCAACTATAAGTATCATTACCTGTTTTATACGTTGAATTTGCACCGTAAAGAAGTTGAAGCGCAGCTACATCGTAGAGTAAAAGTGTTTTTGGTGAAACAGCTGCGCTGTTGCTGTAAAACGCAATGCTATTTTCAGTGTAAGGATGCTTGTTATAAGACATCAACGAGTATTGATTAGAATCTTTTGCAGCAAGTAAAAAAGGCTCCGTTGAAGATGCGCCACCATCGCCATAACTGCGCGGGTGTTTGATACCTAAAGCATGTGAAATTTCATGCAATGCGGTGGTATAGCCATATTTGCCAATGGTTCCGTCTGCGTTAGTTGAAGCAGCTAAACTAAATTCAACCGTCGCTTTGCTAATTTCACTGCCTGTTGATGAAGGCGTTGTAACCGCTTGTGCAGCGGAACCACCTAAATCAGCAACATTACCAAAAACCAAATTAGCTTTGCTTGCAGTAGATGAATTAACTTCAACAAATTTAATTTTTGTCACATCGCTAATGGCTTGCAACGCAAGTCTGTCCATTGCTTTTTGAGTAGACGTTAATTCTGTGACGGTACGACCATTTGAAATACTCGGACTAACATCAAACGTGTAAGTCATCACTAAATCGCCATTGTTATCATAAGCTAACACTGGCGCAGCTGTCGCTAAATCTGCTTTTAGCGTTGACGTTGCGTTATCGGTAAAAGTCGTATTAAACGTCGGCGTACCTAAAACGGGAATGTTTAATGTTGTATTTTGAGTAACCGTATAACCAGTTTTTGCCGCAGCCATTAAATAATAGGTTCCCGTCGGCAACGTGTAAATGTGCTGGTTAGGCGTATTTGGATACGCAGAATAGCTTTTTCCTGAATAACCACCACTTGCCTCAGGTTGAATAATATTGATGTCAAAATTAGTGGCAAAATTGGTTGTATCGAGAGTAAAAACTGTTTGGCTATCCACTTTAAATTTATAAAATACTTTCCCTGTTGTTGGTACCACTGCATCAAGTGTTGAATTCGTTGAATTAAAAACAAGCGTTGGCAAAATAAATTCGTCGCTGGTATTTGTCGTAATTTTCACATCAAAACCCACTTTTTGAGAAAGTCGGCTGTCGTTTGCTTGCGCCTCACCTTTGTCAATCCGTACAAAATACGAACCTGCTGGCAAATTGCTATAACTGCTTAATTGACTGTGTGGTTCATACAAACTGTTAGTA
>JBAXMT010000155.1:0-5561 GCA_037134135.1 Methylococcaceae bacterium
CATTGATTTGATAAGTAATCGTTGCGCCGTCTGTTGCTGTGCCGCCTGTAAAGCTAATTTGATTGCCCGTTGAACCTTGAATAACCGTTGTCGCTTTATTGACCGTAATTGTGCCAGTTGGAGCGGTATGTGCGGCAACGGTTGACGTATGTGTTGCTTTCACAGAGCGATTGCCGTAATTGTCGATAGAAACAACATCAACGCTTAAAACCTGTCCAACAGTTGTGGTTGCGGTTAAGTTTTTTGTACCCGCGTTAGCCGTTGCAGCAACCGTTGTTTTTGCGCCATTCCAGTCAGTCACTTCAAAACTTGCTACCGAACCACCGACTAATGCCGAAGTTCCCGTCATTGAAAGCGTTAATGTACCGCCTGTTGTGATTTGTGAAGCCATTGTGAACGCCGCAGAAACTACATTGCCCGATGACGTACCGCCTGAAATAGTTTTAACTGTTCCATCGGTGTGTTTCGTGAAAAAAGTAGCATCCGCCGTATTCACTGCGATTTCACCGACTGACAAACTCGCTGCGGCAGGCACAACGCCAGAAGTGTTAGAGTTTTTTAAAATAATTGTTGAAGCCATCAGAAAGTTCCACCATTGATAGTTGCGATTGATAAGTTACCGATGACAAGTGCATCGATTTCAGTTTTTAAATAAACATCAGCAGAATTTGCTTTGCTGGAAACGGTCACGGTTAAAATTCCAACCGATACAGTCGTTGCTTTTTCAGCATCTAATTCAGTAATTGCCGCTTGAACATTCGTTGCTGAAACATTGCCCGTTGGCGTAAATGACAATGCGTTTGCACTAGCTGCGCCACCAGTGATAACAATGTTACCCGTTCCTGTAATCGGAGTGCCGTTTACAGTTTTGAATGTTGGATTGACTTGTGCGCCAGATTCAATTGCTGCGAGTTTTGTTTTTTCGGCGGTGGTAAAGTCGTTGGTTGATAAGGCTTTGCCCGTCACTTTATCAACTTTTAAGTTGAGTGCGGCTTGTGCCTGAGTTGAAATAGGTGCTGGTTGCACAATAATTGTGCCGTCATTGACAAACAAACCAACGGTTGTAATGTGTTGAATTTCAATCGGGCGTGTGTTGTAAACCAGCGTCCCATTGACCAAAACAGGCGGGTCTAATACTTCAATCATAATTTTTCCAACGCCCGACATTGGCACTGGATATTTGTAATCTGCAAAACCAACAGGTACGCCGTCAATATCGTAAACGCTGCCAATCGTGCGTAATTCTGCAATCGATTCCTGCCACGCGGTATGCGTTGAATCCATCCACCATAGTTTGATTTGCGCGTCATTGTGGGTTCTGCGAATCATGGCAAAACCGTCTAGCGCGTCGGTGCTGATTGCAATCGGGCGTGAAATCCACATTTCGCCATCGTTACCGATTGCGTTATTTGCACCTAAAACTTTTAAATTGCACTTGCTAACCTTGCTATTAACATCCCAACGGCGAGTAAATGCGCCTTCGATACGAATGATATTATCGGTGTGAATTTCTTTGATTTGGATTAACGCGGTGTTCGCTTGACCTGTAATAACGTTGTGTGTGGTATCGCTCAACACATACCAATCACCCACTTCAAACGTGGTCGTATCGCCCACATCTAATGTGTCGTCACCTAAAACGGCAACTTCACGAATTGAAACCACAGGCTTGTAAATCAATGTGTAATCAGGCGTGAAAAACTCGTAATTCATGCGGTCGAAACGATAAATCCAGTCGAGTTTGCTGGCATAATGATGCTTATCAACAATTACTTCTGTCGCTGTTTGACGCGAATCTAAAACGTCAATATCACCTTCCGACACCGTAATTCTTGAGCCTAATGATTCTGCATTTGATTCTGAAAATGATTGTCTTGCTGCGAGTGATGTTGTAGCCGTTTCTGTTGCTGTTTGACGCATATATAATGAATCAATTGCATCATTTGCTGCGCCGATTGCGTTGAATAAGCCGATTGCGACAATGTGTTGAATCGTGACGGGTTCTGCTGCACCAACAACTTCAATTCTGATTTTTCCTTCACCTGTAAACGGCAATGCGTATTCATAATCTGCAAAACCAACAGGTACGCCGTCTTTGTTGTCATTGTTTCCAACTTGACGCAATGAGCTAGCGGATTCTGTCCAAACTGCATTGGAATCCATCCACCATAGTTTGATTTGTGCTGCACTATAGCTTCTACGAATTACCGCAAATCCATCTAATGCGTCAGTTGAAAGCGTAATCGGCTTAGAAATCCACATTTCACCGTCAGCAGCCGCCGCATTATTACCGCCTAAAATATCAAAGTTACATTTACTAACCATTGCAGTAGCTTTGTCCCAACGGCGATCTAAAACCCCTTCAATCGTTAAAATGTTGTCGGTATGAATTGCCGCGACTTTGATTAAGCGTGTATGCGTACCATCGTATAAAACATAGCAATCACCTGCGACAAATTGCGACGTATCACCGACATCAATCGTGTTATCACCTTGTACCGCTGCTTCACGAATTGAAATAGCGGTTTTGTTGATTAACGTATATTCAGGTGCAAAAAACTCAAAGTTCATACGGTCGAAACGATAAGCCCAATCAAGCGTACTGGCGTAATGATGCGTGCTTGCTTTTTGTTCTAACTCAATTTGGCTAACAACTAACCCCGCCATTGCTTGATTTAAAGATTCAAGGTATTGCAAGCCAAACGCCACGATATGATGAATTACAATGGTTTCGCCGCTGACTTCCAAACGCAAACGGATATTTTCAGAAATTGGGACTTGATACTCGACATCGACAAAACCCGCTGGCACGCCGTCAATCACTTGCGTAATTCTGTTATTCGGTGTGGTTTCCGTCCATGCTAAATCACCTTCGGCTTGATAAAACGCTTTTAAGATTGCCGCGTTTGCACTGCGACGAATCACTAATTTACCGTTTTTGTTGCCGATATTGATTAGCTTCGACATCCACATTGAACCAGCAGGCGCAGTGGCAAAACTGGTAATGGCATCGATAACAAAATTGTGTTGACTGACGGTTGCATTAGTCCAGTGTTTATCTAAGCTGTCGTACAAGCGCAAACGCTGTGTTGATAACACATTTTTAACGCGAATCATCGCCGTGTCTGTGCCATCACTCAAAACGTAAAAATTACCTGCAATCACGCCGTCGGTGCTGGCAACATCAAGCGAATCATCGCCTAAAATACCACCTGTTACAGCGGTCGGTGCTTTGTCGATAAGTGTGTAATCAGGCGTAAAAAATTCAAAACTAATGCGGTCGTTTCTGTAAGCCCAATCCAAATGCGTTGCTTGTTTGATTCGCGCAATGCTGAACGTATCCGCACCTGAAATCGAGGCTTCAACTTGCGCCACACGGTCATCAATCGTCGAAATTGCCGCTGGCAAACTCGCGTAAGTACCTTTTGAGTTGGATAACTCAAGTTCAACCGCCTTTGCTCTATCGTCTAAATTACTAAAGTTTGCGTCGATTTCAACGTAACGAGTGTTCCACAAGTTAGGCGTTGCATCGGGTTCATTGTTTGGAATTGGTGTAATTTGTGGGTTTGGTATGGTTGCCATTTTTAAATCTCAAGGTGATTTTCAATAATTAGAAACGTAGACGGATGTTGATTTCATACCGTTCGTCGGATTCTTTAAATTTTGGAGAAAAAGTTTTGTAGCCAATCATCAAGCCATCGCTATCAAAAAGCGCAGCTTCTGAAATTCTTGCACCAACCAACTCGTTGGCTTCTAAAACGCCGCGCCCTGTCGCCGAAAGCGGGTCTTCATTCATAATCATTGCGAGCGGCTTGCGTAATAATTCATTATTTAACTGCTCTGTATTGGGTAACGGTGTAATCGGCTTTAAATCTGCATCGTGACCGCCATCTCCAAACGCCATAACTGCCATTTCTTGAACGGGCGTGCCGTCTACCATCATCAACGCTAATCGTTCACGATATTTTGTGACGGTAATTGCTTCTGCCATTTTGTAATTCCTTGCAAGGGTGTTAATTTGAAAGTTAATTTTATGCGCTGGATTAGCAGTGTTTTTGGTGGTTTTCCTAATTCGATAGGCAATAAAAAGCCCCGAACCATTACAGTGCGAGGCTTGTTTTTTTAGGTTAAATTAAATCAATCGTCTTCCATATCCGCATCAACAATTTCAATCATTTCGCCGCTTTCAGAATCCAAAATATATTGATTGCCATAAACTAAGAAATTCGCTAAATACATATCACGAAACGCCTCAGCCATGACTAAGGTTTCAATCGGTGTATCGCCTTTGTAAGCGGCTTTCATTAACACATCGTCATTCGTGCCAAAGGTTACACCATGAACATTTAAAACCGATTTCACTGCCCACCAATAACAACCGTAATCACGATAACGGCGTTTATCTTTTTTCAAGCGATCCGCGAAAACCTTAATCGCATTTCTTAGCAAACTGGCATCCGCGCCTAAATTCGCCTTCGCGCTGGCTTGTTTGGCGATAACTTCACTTTTTACCCACTCAGGGTCAAACTTGTATTGGTCGTAGGTCATTTTCTTTTACCATTTTGTGATTGTGGCGGGTCTTAATTCGAGTTGTTTAGCTGATAATGGATTTGTCCTTTCAAGATTAGTCCATGTTGAACGCTGTACGTTCCACACGCCATTTTTGCCGTCCCATTTATATCTTCCATCGCCATAACCTAAAGCTATCTGCTTAATTAGCTTCATAAATGTTTTAGTATCGCCACCAATCGCCACAATATCATCGGGGCTTTCGGCTGGGGCGGTTGATTTAACAGTTGCATCGACTAATTTAAGCCGCCCTAATTTTACTAAGTCTGGGTCGTTCCTTTCAATATCAGTCCAGACAATACGTTGCACGTTCCAAACTAAATTTTCAGAATCATACTGCGACCATCGACCTTTTAAAGATTCCCTAAATGCAGCACTAGCATCACGACTGGCAGTAACGCCTGCAATCCCAACAACATCAGCAGGGATTATTTCAGGCGCGGAAACTGTTTCAGCTTCAAATGTTTCCCAAATAATAGACGGTGAAAATTCATCTATTCCATCGAATTCAATCATTCTAAAATCAACGAACGGTGCGAGCTTAATCACATAATCCACTAGGCATTTTTCTTGTTCGTCTGTTCCATTACATTCAGAAAGTAGGCGTTTAAATTCGTCAACATTGACCGATTCGGCAATCTTACGCGCAATTTGTGTGCGGTATTCTCTATGCACACTTGCCTTAAATTCCCCTGCTACCATCGTGACGTTATTCGCAATCGCGTATTCAATAAACGATTTTTCAAGTTCACATTCGCCTTCGATAATACCAAGCGAGGCATCGGCTCTAAATGTGTTGTAACTAACCTGTTTTGCAATTTCACTTTGCTTATCTTTCAAATCTTTCAATAATGGGTTTATTTTCACTTCGCCATCATAAATAACATACGGAAAATAAGGCGCGGGCAATAAATAATCGCCTCGATTATATTCGACCAATACCGCCGTCGAACGATACTTTGACACATCCGCGTTAATATCGCTGTAAGTAT
>JBAXMT010000156.1:0-5557 GCA_037134135.1 Methylococcaceae bacterium
GTGATTCCAGAAGGGCAAACGACGTGCAGTTTGTGTTCACGCTTACGTCGCGGCACGTTGTACGGTTACGCCGAAGCGAATAACGTAACTAAAATTGCGCTTGGTCATCATCGTGATGATATTTTAGAAACGTTCTTTTTGAACATTTTTTACGGTGGAAAACTCAAAGCGATGCCGCCGAAATTACTCAGTGACGACAAGAAAAATATCATCATTCGTCCATTGGCTTATACGCGCGAAAAAGACATTGAACGGTTTGCAGCGTTCAAAAATTTTCCGATTATTCCGTGTAATTTGTGCGGCTCGCAAGAAAATTTACAGCGTAAAGCCATGAAAGATATGTTGAAAACATGGGACAAACAATTTCCTGGACGTTTAGAAACGATTTTTACCAGTTTGCAAAACGTCGCGCCGTCGCAATTAGCCGATAAAAATTTGTTTGATTTTGTGAATTTATTACGCGAACCGAATGCCATTGCTGATACCGATTTAGATTTATTGGCGTTGTAACTTGCAGTACAGCCGCATTGTGACTGCAAAAACAGTCAAATTCTGCGATAATGCACCTCGAAATTAGAGCAATTTCCCTTTTATTAATACACAGCGAGTTAAAAATGAACAATCAGTGGAAAATTCAACCTAAAGACGTTTTAAACGCAAGCCCAGTTATGCCAGTGATGGTCATTCAGGATTTAGAAAACGCCGTACCGTTAGCGAAAGCGTTAGTGGCTGGTGGAATCCGAGTTTTAGAAATTACTTTACGCACTGCAGTTGCCTTAGAAGCGATTCGTCAAATTGCGAAAGAAGTTCCCGACGCAATTGTCGGAGCAGGCACGATTTTAACACCAGAACAGTTGAAAGCCGCTGAAGAAGCGGGAGCTGTTTTTGCAATTAGTCCAGGTTTAACCCCCACGTTGTTAGCTGCTGCACAAAAAAGCTCTATTGCATTGATTCCTGGTATTTCGAGTTTGTCCGAATTGATGCTCGGCATGGAATACGGTTTAGACCACTTCAAATTTTTCCCTGCTGAAAATGCGGGTGGAATTCCAATGTTGAAAGCGATTGCTGGTCCAATTCCACAAGTGACTTTTTGTCCAACGGGCGGCATTTCGTTAGCCAATTACAATGATTATTTAAAACTCAGCAACGTCGCTTGTGTAGGTGGTTCATGGCTTGCACCCGCTGATGTTGTAAAAAATAAAGATTGGGCGAAAGTTACTGAACTTGCTCAACAAGCAATTGCTGGTGTGAATCGTTAATTAGAAAAGTGGGCCTTAGGTAAGTATTCTCAAATGGGTACTTGCGCTTATATTTGTAAAACTACAATCGAGAAAAATCATGACCCCAACACGCACATTTACTTTACTCGACGAAAATTCACGGCCGCTATGTGAATTACCCGTTTTGAAAGGCACAATCGGGCCAGACGTTATTGATGTTCAAGCGTTGTATAAAAACACGGGAATGTTCACTTACGACCCAGGTTTTAATTCGACGGCAAGTTGTTCGTCAGATATTACTTATATCGACGGTGAAAAAGGCATTTTGTTATACCGTGGTTATCCCATTGAGCAACTCGCTGAACGCGGTACCTTTTTAGAAGTGTGTTATTTATTGTTGTATGACGCATTGCCGACAGCGGACGAATTAACCGCGTTTGAGCAAAATATCACCATGCACACAATGGTTCATGACCAATTGACAAACTTTTTCAAAGGCTTCCGCCGAGACGCGCATCCGATGGCGATTATGGTTGGCGTGGTTGGTGCGTTATCTGCGTTTTATCATGATGCACTCGATATTACCTCTAAAAAAGACCGCGATTTAAGCGCAATTCGATTGATTGCAAAAGTGCCGACGATTGTGGCGATGTGTTACAAATACAGCATCGGTTTGCCGTTCATGTATCCGAATAATAAATTGAGCTACGTCGAAAACTTCATGCGAATGATGTTCGCCACGCCCTGTGATAATTACGTTCCAAATCCTGTTTTAGTTCATGCGTTGGAACGTATTTTGATTTTACACGCCGACCATGAACAAAACGCGTCCACTTCGACCGTGCGTTTAGCGGGTTCGAGTGGTGCGAATCCGTATGCGTGTATTACAGCTGGAATTGCGTGTTTATGGGGAGCGGCACACGGTGGCGCGAATGAAGCCGTTTTAAATATGTTGAAACAAATCGGTGATGTGTCCGAAATTCCAAAGTTTATTGCGCGAGCGAAAGATAAAAATGATTCGTTCCGATTGATGGGTTTTGGACATCGTGTTTACAAAAATTACGATCCGCGTGCAAAATTGATGCGTGCGACGTGCTACGAAGTGTTGGAAGAACTCGGTTTACATGATGATAAATTGTTCAAGCTCGCGTTAGCTCTCGAACAACTTGCATTAGAAGACCCTTATTTTAAAGAGAAAAAATTGTATCCAAACGTCGATTTTTATTCGGGTATTGTGTTACACGCGCTCGGTATTCCGACTAATATGTTTACTGCAATTTTCGCTATGGGACGCACAATTGGCTGGATTGCTCATTGGGACGAAATGATTTCTGATCCTGAACAACGCATTGGTCGTCCACGTCAGTTATTTGTTGGAGCAACGCAACGCGATTTACCGCCTCAACACCGTTAATTTTCTAATTTGATAACTATGAAAAAAAATACCGCTCATCAAATTGCGTCCGTTTTAACTGAAGCGTTACCCTATATTCAACGTTTTAAAAACAAAGTGATTGTCGTCAAATTCGGTGGTAATGCCATGATTGACGAAGCGTTGAAACACAGTTTTGCGCGTGACATCGTGTTAATGAAATCGGTCGGCTTAACGCCAATTGTCGTTCATGGCGGTGGTCCTCAAATTGGAAATTTGCTGACGAAATTAGGTAAATCTAGCGATTTTGTTGATGGAATGCGAATCACCGATAGAGAAACAATGGATGTTGTTGAAATGGTTTTAGGTGGTTTGGTTAATAAAGAAATCGTCAATCTTATCAATCAACACGGTGGTAAAGCCGTTGGTTTAACGGGTAAAGATGGCAATTTTATTCGTGCAAAAAAAATCAAACTTAAAAAAGCTGCCATTGATAATGAAGCCTTTGAATTGATTGATTTAGGTCATGTTGGCGAAGTTACATCGATTGATACTGATGTTTTGAATATGCTGAATCAGAGCGATTTTATTCCTGTCATTGCGCCAATTGGTGTGGGTGAAAACGGTGAATCTTATAATATCAATGCCGATTTAGTGGCAGGTAAAATTGCCGAAGAATTGAACGCTGAAAAGCTAATTTTACTCACCAACACGGCGGGCATTTTAGATAAACAAGGCGAATTATTGACGGGGTTATCATTGACGGATATTGATAATTTAATTGCAGACGGTACGATTTCTAGCGGCATGATTCCGAAAACCCGTTGTGCAACTGATGCGTTAAAAGGTGGTGTGACCAGTGTTCACATTATTGATGGACGAGTAGAACACGCCGTTTTGTTGGAATTATTTACCGATCAAGGCGTAGGAACATTGTTATTAAATCGTTAGATACTTATGGTATTAAAATACGATTTTAACTATCATTGTCGTCTGTAAAATATCACTTAAATTTTGGAATTATCATGATAAAACGACTACTTACTCTAGCAATTCTATTCTCTGCCAACGTTTCTGCGTCACCTGTTAATATAAATACCGCTGATGCTCAAAAAATCGCAGATTCAGTGTCTGGTTTTGGTCTCAAAAAAGCACAAGCTATCATTGACTACCGTACTAAAAATGGTGACTTCAAAACACTTGAAGATTTGAATAAAGTTTCAGGTATCGGTGCTAAAACTATCGAAAAAATAAAATCAGATATTTTATTTTCAGATGTCGTTTCTGCTCCAGCTCCAGCTGCTCCAGCTGCTCCAGCTGCTCCAGCTGCTCCAGCTGCTCCAGCTGCAAAATAATAAGATTCATCAAAGGGTATAGTCAAAAGTAATTTCCCCTATTTATTTTTTAAAATCATTAAATGGAATTTTTTTGACCGTACCCACCTAACGTATTTAATTTTCTATATTTTTACCGCATTTACTAAAAATACCCTGAAATTCGTATCATTAAAAATCATCTCCCGATAAATTAATGTTCTTGGTACTTGTTAGTTTATATCAATAAAACCACTCCAAAAAAACCATGCAAAAACTAATCAGCGCCGCCGCCTTATCCGAATTCCGTTTAGAAAAATTACTTTCCGATTTACAAACTGTGCAACCCGATATTCAAAAAGTTGCCGCCCGTTTTGTGCATTTTGTATCGGGAAATTTGACTGACGAACAGCGTCCGATTTTGGAACAATTATTAACTTACGGTTCAACTAAAACTATCGAAGAAACAGGTGAATGTTTATTAGTTGTGCCACGTTCTGGAACAATTTCGCCTTGGTCAAGCAAAGCCACTGACATCGCGCACCGTTGCGGATTAAATGATATTGAACGTATCGAACGTGGAATTGAATACTTCATTGTTAGTGCATCGCCATTGAACGAAAACGTTGCTAAAAAATTGCACGACCGCATGACGCAAACGGTTATTTTTGACCAAAGTAACTTAAAATTGTTTGCACACCACGAACCGCAACCGTTACAACGTGTAAATGTGCTTGAACAAGGACGTGCCGCGCTGGTTTCAGCCAATACGATTTTAGGTTTAGCGTTATCTGCGGATGAAATTGATTATTTAACCGACGCATTTGTTGGGCTTGAACGTAATCCGACTGACGTGGAATTGATGATGTTCGCGCAAGCAAACTCGGAACATTGCCGCCACAAAATTTTTAACGCCGATTGGACAATTGACGGCATCGAACAAGCGCAAACGTTGTTTAAAATGATTCGTCACACGTCCGAAGTCAGTCCACACGGGATTTTGTCGGCGTATCACGATAATGCGTCGGTGGCTGAAAATGCGTCCACGCAGGTTTTTATTCGTAATCCACACACGGGCGAATATGCGTACACCGAAGAAGCCGCGCATTTATTGATGAAAGTCGAAACGCATAATCATCCAACGGCAATTTCACCGTATTCGGGTGCAGCAACAGGTTCAGGTGGTGAAATTCGTGACGAAGGCGCAACGGGGCGCGGGTCAACACCGAAAGCAGGTTTGACGGGTTTTTCAGTTTCGCATTTGCAAATTCCTGATTTCGCGCAACCGTGGGAGCAAGCGAACGGCAAACCTGACCGTATTGCGTCGGCGTTAGACATTATGTTGCAAGCTCCGCTCGGTGGCGCGGCGTTCAATAATGAATTTGGTCGCCCGAATTTAACAGGTTATTTCCGCACGTTTGAGCAACCTGTTTTAAACAGCGACAACGAGTTTCGCGGCTATCACAAACCGATTATGATTGCGGGCGGTGTTGGCACGATTCGCCCAATGCTCGTTAATAAATTGCCGATTCCAGCGGGTTCGTTGATTATTATTCTCGGCGGTCCTGCGATGTTAATTGGTTTAGGCGGAAGTGCAGCATCGTCACAAGCGTCGGGCGAAAGTTCCGAATCGCTCGATTTTGCCAGCGTTC
>JBAXMT010000157.1:0-5550 GCA_037134135.1 Methylococcaceae bacterium
ATTTGCCCAACCAGACGTATCAACAAAAATCTTATTGGTCATTTTTTATCGCTTGTCCAAGATAAAAATCGTGATTACCTGAAACATCAGCAATATCAGAATGAATGCAACCCGCTAACTGTAAAAAATCGTCTGTTTCAGTTTTAGGCTTTTCAAATAACTGCCGTAACAACCCAATCACAAATTGTTCAGGTTTTTCGTGCTTGTTTAAGGCTTGTTGTTTGATGGGGTCGTAAAGGTCATCGCTTAATTCTAAAAGTAATGCTGTCATTATTTTTCTCCGAGTGAAAACACAAAAAAACAAAACCGCCCGCTTTTTTGAAAAAGCAGATGGTAATGCTTGAATTGATAAATCGCCAAAATTCAATGCGCTTCTAAATAACGCGCTCGTTGTAATTGCATCAACTTTGCTTGGGTACTTTCTAAAATAAAATCACGCAAGAAAACACTCGCCTTTAATATCTCAATACCAATCAATTCACCCTTTTCATTCAATTCAGCGGTGATATTTGGACTTAATTCCATGCTTTCAACTTCGTCTTCATCCGTTATCGCTAGGTGAATGACATCTTGTTCTGGAAAATAATTCATCTTAGTTTTATTCATGAGTAAGCCTACCTGTCGTTAATCTAAATTTGATTTGTTGGCGCGTTGTTGCGTGAATCGTTATCGGCGTAATTGTGGTGTCGTTTTCTTCATAAGGAATCATCACTAATTTTTGATTGTGATCACCAATAACAACGAAGCGATAAGATTCAGAATCGACATAGCGTTCTTGCGAGTAACGCAAAATATGTTCTATTTTTGCCAAATCAAAACCGCGTAATTCCGCTCAATACTTGAGGTAATCGGTAAAAATACAAATTTTGTCAATCATGTTTTTAAAACCCTGAAAATCAGCATAAATTCTCTCCCAAAAAATGAAAAACAAAACCGCCCGCTTTTTTTGAAAAACGGGCGGTTTCAGGCGAATTACAAAATAAAATCACCAGCAACCAAACTACTCACGCCGTTTAGTTGAATCGAAAATTCAGGTTTACTATCGGTATTGGTGCTGCCATAAATTGTGTGACTCGTAACATCAAAACGCAGTTGTCCTGAAGCATCGGTTTTACTAAAAGCAGCATTACCAATGAATGTAAAGGCTTGGTCTTTTGCTAATTTCGCGTTGGCATCAATCGCAGAAAGGTCAATTTTGTCAGATTCACTGTGTTTGAAATCTGTGATTGTGTCGCGGGTGGTTGAAGTTATCCATGATTCACTTTCGTTATTAAAAATAAAAATATCTGAACCTTTACCACCAGTTAGGGTGTCAGAACCCTGTCCACCAATAAGCGAATCATTGCCAGCTAAAGCCGAAAGTTTGTCGTTTTTATCCGTTCCAACAAGCTGGTCATTACCTTTACTTGGTTTAGCACTGATATTTGTGATGACATTTTCCGTTGCCACACTTGTTACAATTTCGTCAGTACCTTCGCCATCGGTATAGCTCACATTCACACTGATTTTTGAGCCAATGTCAGATTTAAGTAGTTTGTAAGTGCTTTGAGTAGCATTGTAGATTTCTTTACCATTACCGAACCATTGAAAACTGAAATCCCCTAAACCGTCTATATCTTTCAACGTGCTGGTGAGTGCCAAAAGTTGTTCAACTTTTGCAGCACCTTTGATGACAATGTTGCCCGTAGGCAAATGATTTGAATTTGTAACTAATGCCGTGTCGCTGCTGGTAATACTTTCTTTTGTACCTTGCCCGTCAACATAGCTTGCTTTTACGCTGATTGCTTTGCCATATTCAGCTTGTGTAAGTGTGTATTTATTAGTGGTTGTACCATCGATAGCTTTATCATTTGCTTGCCATTGATAACTGACAGCACGCAAACCATCAGCATCAGCTAAGTTATTACTTACCGTAAGTGTTTGAGCTAATACAGGCGCGCCTTTGATTATGACATCACCTGTGGGTAAATCATTAATGTTTGCGACTGTAGCTGTAGCAGAACTGACAACAGTTTCCGCCGTACCTTGACCATCGACGTAATTTACTTTTACGCTAATCACTTTACCAACTTCTGCTTGAGTAAGCGTGTAAATCCCGTCGGTTGCATTGCTGATTACTTTACCGTCACTCAACCATTTAGCATTAAAAGCTCCCACACCATCTTCATCAGAAATTGAACCCGATATTTCTAAAGTTCCTCCTTGTATCGGCTCGCCTAAAATTGTGGGTAATCCAACTGGTAAATCATTGACGTTTGCCACTGCAATAGTTGTTGGACTGGTCATTTTTTCTAAATAACTACTTCCATCAATGTAACTCGCCATGACACTGATAGGTTTTCCCACATCTGCTTGAGTAAGCGTGTAGCTACTTTGAGTTGCGCCAGTAATTGCAACACCATCACTCAACCATTGATAACTAATTGAGCCTAAGCCATTAGCATCAACAAGATTGTTAGTCGCTGTTACTGTTTTATTTTGTTGAAGTATCCCGTTAATTATTGGTGAACCCGTTGGCGCATGATTGACTGGAGCATTAAGCAATACTGATATTTTATTGTTATTCCAAATTGCCGCAATAAGATCAGTATTACCATCACTATTAAAATAACCAATACCGAGAGTGAATGGTGTACTACCAATAGCAACGGTAGTTGATGTGGCAAATAGCCCACTGTTATTCCCTAATAAAATTGAAACGTTAGAACCTCCCAAGTTTGCCGTAGCTAAATCAACTTTGCCATCGGCATTAAAGTCACCAATACCTACAAATCTGGGATCGGATCCAACGTTAAAGGTAGTTTCTTTCGCAAAGCCACCTAGTCCATCACCCAAAAAAATCGAAACATTTCCAGCTACTGAAGCATCAACCTTGTTCGGATTTGCTGTGACTAAATCAACTTTGCCATCGGCATTAACATCCCCTGTGCTTACGAAAATAGGATAATTGGCAACATCAATAACAGGTTGTGTGGTAAAACCACCCAATCCATCACCTAATAACACCGACACTGTATTGCTATAAAGATTGGCTGTAACCAAATCCATTTTACCGTCAGTATTAAAATCACCCACATTTACAGAGGCTACAGTCGCACCTACTAGAAAGTTAGTTTGTGCCAAAAAACTACCTTTTCCATCTCCTAATAATACTGAAAGATTTCCATCACCCTGATTTGCAGTAACAAGATCCATTTTGCCATCACGATTAAAATCACCAACACTCACAGACACTGGGAAATATCCAACAGCAAAAGTAGTCGGTGCAGCAAAACCTCCCAATCCATCGCCTAACAATACTGAAACAGTATTGCTATCACGATTTACTGTGACTAAATCGACTTTATCATCGGAATTAAAATCACCTACGCGAACAAATAAAGGGGCTTTACCAGCAGCAAAGTTACCGTGAGCAGTAAGATTGCCATACCCATCACCCAATAATACGGAAACAGTATTGCCGACAAAATTTGCAGTGACTAAATCCGTGTTACCGTCGTTATTAAAATCGCCTGTGGTAACATCAATCGGTGTATTACCAGTGACAAAATTAGTTTCTGGTTTAAATGTTACGGGTAGTGTTGAATCAGACATGGTTTTGTTTCTCCAGTTAGTGTGTGGTTATTTAATGATCAGTGTTTTTTCGCAGGTCACGAATTTCGATTTATTAGTTTAGTGTGGCTGAAAGTACAGTCATACATTTTTGTTATTTTTTATAATCAACTGATGTGTAATGTAGTGCATGAAATCAATATATTTCTCAATTTCAGTCTGAATACGTTCATCGGTAGTGATATATCCAAAACCATTATCACGTTTCAAATGAGAGCATTTGTCTCGAATATCTACGATAATTGAAACGAAATCAACATATTCTTTGTTACTTTTAGGCGGATTAAATGCAGAGTTGTGTATTTCCTTTAACAGAACATTATTACTGAGTAGTTCTTTAGCTGTAATTCTCTTTTTGGTAGAGCTTCTCGTAGAACATATATCTTCAATTATCTTGTAATAGGACAAATACTTATCAATTGGATGTTTCGCTTGAGTAGCATGATTATGTTGCTGTATTAACACAAAATCCATTTGAGTTTGCGATACTCGATTTACAAATTGAGACGAATCAAATTTTGGCTCCATAGAAGATTCAACTAAATTCATTTGGATAAAATATGGTCTGTCACCAATTTCTAATCTTTCTTCTTCCGTTTCAGGGATAGATTTTCCTCTGTACCATGCAGTAGAAACTTCAAAAGTGCCTTCATTGTTAAAATTGACTTGTTGAACCACAAGATGGAGAAGCTGGAAAACTATTTTTTCTGCATCATCGGCAGAAAGTGGAATTGTCAAAAATAGGGAGCCAATTTGAGTTACCTTAGTTTCATTTTTCTGATCATTTCGTATAATTTGAAACTCGAAAATCAGTTTTTTTAAACCGTCTATCAAATTAAGTGGTTTAGTTTCATCTCCAAGTGTGGCACGAAATTTGTGGTCTTTTTCAAAGAAAAAACCATGTGTAGAAAAATAAAATTCAAATTCAGTTTTCAATGTATCCCCTCAAAAATCTAGTAAGTAGCGAGCCTTTTAAAAACTTTCTCGCTACTCATCAAAATAAAACTATAAAACCTTAAACCTCGTGATAAATCACCGCGCCTTCGTTTAAGAATTTTTGCGATTTTTCGTTTGCATCGCAAGCTGAAAGGTCGATGTTGTCTTTTTCATCGTGTTTGAAGTCGGTCGTTTAATCATTGTTTCGCAAGTCTACGCTAAACCCTGACAAACAACGTGTTAAAAAAGAAAATGTGGGTGGTTTTGGTTCAATCATTGTTTCGTAAGTGTGCGACGGCTTCAATGTGTAATTAAATTAGGGTGCGATTTCACCCATTCGCGTAAAACATCATTCATTTTGGCTTGCCAGTTTTCGCCTGTGGCTTTGAAGATGGCGATAATGTCTGAATCTAAATTAACGATTTCTTTTGATGAAAATCCGCGTTTAATTAAAACGCCGTTGTTATATTCGTCGGCTTGTTCAAAAAACGCATCCGTTAATTCGGGCGCGTCGTCTTCATCAATCCAATCGGTGTCCATAAAATTCTTGTTCGCGTTCATTAGCTTTTCTCATTGAAATAATGCGGCGATTTTCGCCGCGAGGAGTCCAAACGACAACAACCATTCGTTCGTATAATTTACCAAACGTAATAAAACGCAGTTCATTGTAATCTTGTCGATTATCGGGTGCTGTGAATTGATGCCCAGCAAAAACTTTTTCTGCATCGGCAAAATCTAAACCACGTTCTGTTAAGGTTTTGTCACGTTTTTTTGGGTCGAATTCAATCAACATAATTTTATTTTCATTTGTGATTCTGCGTTGAATTAAAAATTATTGCGTAGGGACACACCTGTGTGGGCGCCCTGCAATTCACGAACGTTTTACGGTGGGAATTGATGCCCATCATCAACGTTGCGTGGATTGCAGGGCAGACACATAGGTCTGCCCCTACGATTTAAACCTCGTTCTCAACCATTTTGGTACACACAAGCATCCAACAA
>JBAXMT010000158.1:0-5498 GCA_037134135.1 Methylococcaceae bacterium
CTGTATAGAACGTCACTTCCTAAATTACAATCGCCCAATAATTTGGCGATTATTTCAATTTGTTCATTCACCTCGTCCTGACTTTTGCCGTGAACCATCGCAAATAAATTGTAATTCCAATCGGGTAAATGACGTGGGCGATGATAGCAATGACTTACAAATGGTAGCTTGCCAACCTTTTCACCGAGCAAAGCAACATATTTATCAGGAACATTCCACACTGTCATTCCGTTAAATTTATAGCCCAATTTGTAATGATTTGGCACCGCACCAATTCGACGAATTACGCCGCTTTCTTGCATCGCGGCAAAACGCGCCATAATTAATTCAACAGGCAAATTTAGTTGTTTAGCAATCGCGTGATAAGGTTGCGGAACTATTGGCAAACCTGTTTGTGTCGCACGCATAATCATCAAATCGATTTCATCAAAATTCATTTACGCCTCCAATTTCAAACCAACAAAATACTCGTTAATTTTTGGCATATTAAAAACGTGTAAATTGGTTTGTAACGCAATTTCTGTCAATGTCGTTGCGAGTTGTTCTGGGGTTTCAGTCGCCACCACAAACCACATATTCAGTTCATGATTTCGAGCGTAATTGTGAGCCACTTCTGGAAACGCATTCACGATTTGAGTAATCGTTTCAAAATCGTTTTCAGGTACTTTTATTGCAGCTAACGTCAATGCGCCACCGATTCGTTCAGCATTGTATAACGCGCCAAATCGGGTAAGCGTGCCATTTTCGAGCAGGTTTTTCAATCGTTCTAAAACATCCGATTCGGTCAAATCCAATTCATTGGCAACCTGTAAATAAGGCGATTCACACACGGGAAAACCATTTTGTAAATGGTTAATCAATCGCGCATCAATCGCATCGTAAGATTTTAAATTAGTGTCCACGTTTCTTTGCTTGTTCACGAGCGAGTTTTTTGGCAGCTTTTTCAGCACGAATAATTTCAAGTTTAGCGAGTTCAATTTCAACCATTTCTGGTGTTTCTAATGTAATACGTCCGAGTGTTGTTGAACGTAATTCACCGATTAAAATTTTCGACACTTGATCTAAATTTATTTTGCCACCCGATTTCAAACAGCCACGTTTTTTGCCAATAATATCGAGAAGTTCATTTTCATTTTTTGGCAATATATCGAGTTGATAACGCGCTTTAATCAATTCGGGATAATCACGCAACAAAAATTCAGCTGTCCACGAAGCCACGTCTTCGTGCGTAAAAGCGGTGTCTTTAATTGCACCAGTTGCAGCCAATCGATAACCACTGTTTTCATTTTCGATATTTCCCCAAAGTACACCAGGTGTATCGAATAAAACTAAACCATCGCCCAAATCAATACGTTGTTGATGTTTCGTTACAGCAGGTTCATCACCTGTTTTGGCAATCGTTCGACCTGCGAGAATGTTAATAATTGTCGATTTTCCTACGTTCGGAATGCCTGTTATCAATGCGTGTAAAGGTTTTGAACGACTTTCTAAACGTGGCACTAATTTGTGACAAAGCGCGTTGAGTTGTTTTATTTTTTCAGGTTGACTCATCGCGACGGCTAACGTTTTTACGCCTTGTTCACGCTCCAAGTATTCTTGCCAAAGTTGGGTGCGTGAATCGTCGGCTAAATCACATTTGCTTAACACTTTGATACACGGTTTATCACCACGAAGTTTTGCCATTGTAGGATTTTGGCTGCTAAACGGAATCCGTGCGTCGAGAATTTCAATCATTAAGTCGATGTGTTCCATCGCCGCTTTAATTTCTTTGCTGGCTTTGTGCATGTGACCTGGAAACCATTGAATGAGCATTTTTTAACCTTAAAAGTGAGTGACAACAGGCGCAAAACCACCACCGATTGTCCGAAAATTGGTCGTTTGACCTTGATACAACCGCGCACAAGTGAGTTGAATTTCTCCGTTGTAAACGTAAGTTCGACAATCAAATTTGAATGTTTCGAGCTGGTTGTTAATGTGTAACTGTTGCGTACTGGGTGGAATAAAAGTTTGCGCGACATAATCATTTGCTAAAATTTCAGCAAAAACACGTTTTGTTAATTTGTCGCCACGATAAGCCGCTTTGCTACCGTAACCTTTTGCGGGTTTGAAAAAAAGTTGTTTTCGTCCTGCCCATAAACAATCTGCATTTTTTGTTTCAACTAAAATCGTTGGTGCAATACCGTTAATTAAAATGTGGCGTGTTTTTTCATCTACGCCCAATACTTCCAAAATAGTCGCATTACTTAAAATGGCTAAATTACGTTTATCGGCATACATTGCGTGCGCTCTGGGGTGTGGCGTAATGATAACGTTATTTGCTAAATATGCTGCCGCTAATGCTTGTTGATTCGGTTCGAGTAACGCAAAATCGGTTAAACGGTTATAAACCAAATCAATCGGCGTGTTTTCATACCATAGTTTTTGCGAGTGATAACGTAAATTTTCGGGCGCACAAATTATTGTGTGAATGCCATATTGCTCGAAAAGCTGCTTGAATAAAATAAATTCAGCGTAAAGATATTGCTGTTTGGGCGATTCATCAACGATGGCAATCGTGCGTAAAGGCTGAGAATCGCGTGAAAGTTGCCATTCATTTTGAAACATATCAATAAACTGGCTCACGTTTTCATTAAATTTTAATGCGTTTAACAACGCGCCACCCGCATTCGTATTGATTTCAATCAACTGCGGTTTGCCATTTTCATCAATGTGAAAATCATAACCAAAAAAGACACCGTATGCTTTTGGTACAAATTGAGCCGTTAATTGCGCGTCATTTAAAACGAGCTTTTGATACGAGGGCAGGGCGATGACGCGTTCAATCGCGGCGATAATTTCGCGTTGTTGTTCTAACGCTTTTTCAGAAACAAAAACACTCGAATTTGCAAAAAATTTTTCAGGGAGTGAAACATCGAGATACGAAAACGCATCTCGATTTGATCTGTCGGAATTCAAATTATTTTTTGAGGATTTTTTGCATTAACGCGGATTGACGTTGTGGCGTTGAAGTTTGTGGAATCGTTGTTGAAATAACGGATTCCGACATTGTTATCGTGGGTGAAATTGACCTTTCAGACTGTGTAATCGTTGGCGAAATTGAAGCTAACGTTGATGCAGATACCGAATTATAAATGCTGAAATTATCATTGAGTGATTGAACTAAATCTTTCGCTTTACTGAGTAAATTTGCGAGTTGTGCTTTTGATTTTTTGTTCCAGCCAACAGGTTCGTTAATCGGTAACATCATGCGTGAAAAAGTGATGTTTTTTTCAAATAATGTGATTAAATTTTCGGTCAAATGCAGTTGTTTTTGACGTTTTGTCAAAGTGCGAATTGTCATTTTAGCGACCATTTTGCTGAACAAAATGTGTGTCGGAATCATAAACGCAACCGTTGTTAAAATCATGGCTGAACCCACAATCGGATCAATTAACAATTCTAAAAATCCCATGCCCGCGACTTCGGCAAAAACTGCCAGCATCGCAAAAAATCCCAAAACCACCAAACTCGAAAAAACTGAACCTTCTTTCCAATGAAATTGAGCTGCTTTAACTTCGTGAATTAACACGCGATCAACATCGAGAATGCTTTTTTCTAATGAATGCAACACCCGATATGAACGTTGTAATCCCGCGTTTGCAAGACGTTGTTCTAATAAGACAAAATCGGCGGAGGCTTGATTCTCAAGTTGTGACGTACCGATAAATTGCCCAATGGTTAATCCTAAATCCGCCAATTTTTTCTGCCACGCAGTCACACCCGATGTCGTGTCGTCAAATAAATAAACCAGTTTATTACTTTCTTGTTGATGAACAAGTGTCGAAATCAAGGCTTTTGCTAAATCCGTTGTCGAATTGAAAATATCGCAAAACACTAAAACCACGTCAGCTTGTTCCATGCTGTAAGTTGTAAGTAGGTTTGACACTTCAAAATTGGTGGCGTGAATAAAATTCGGAATGTTAATAATCAATTTGCCTTGTAAACGCGCACTATTCAGCGTTCTCAATTCCAAATGTGTGTTAATCCGTTCGGCTTCGCCTTTTTGTATTTGTTCTAATTTTTGACTAATTCGGTAAAACGGATAACGGAAATCAACGTCTAACGCGGTTGCGGGCAAAATCGTTTGATTGGCTTGAGCGTTATGCAATAACACCGTGGTTTTGTGCGTTTGTGAAAGTTCAACGTTTAAATAACGCGCTAAAAAAATTTCCTTTTCACCCGAATTTCCACCAATCACACTGACGATAGGCCACCATGAGGTTTGAATTGCCGTGGTTTCATCATCACCAAGTAATCCTAAATCATATTCAAATTGATCTAATTCTTGAAATACTTGAATCGCATTTTGCAAAACAGGATTATTGATGGCAAATGTGCTTTGGAGGTTTATTAAATGTTTACTAGCGGTTTTTTCAGTCATTTGTCTCACCTAAAATTATGAAGTAAAAATATAAAGGCGAAAAAACCGCCGCGCCCACTGTTCAGTTTGAAAGTGTAATTATGCTAACGTTGGTTAGCAAGATTTTTTGGATACCTTTCATTTTTAAAAATTTTCTGTCAGTACGGGAAAGAATAATTTAAACGATGTGCCATGATGCAATTCGCTCGTATCGGAATCAATCACAATATGCCCTAGCGCAGAATGAACCAAACCCGTTAATGTTGATAACCCTAAACCAGTGCCTTCGCCTTGAGATTTAGTAGTGAAAAATGGATCAAAAATTCGATGGAGGACTTTCGGTTCGATGCCTGTGCCTTTATCTGACACGGATAATTCAATGAATTTACCGTCAATAATCGCTCGACACGCCACACATTGTGCATTTGAAGCAGCGGATTTTGATAACGAAATACTGATTAAACCACCACATTCTTTCATCGAATCCCGCGCATTCATGGCTAAATTCGTCAAAATCTGATGTAACGCAACCACATCAATTTGAATATCCATGTCACATCTATCTTGATTAATACAGCCATTGCAATCATTGTTGATTGCAAATCGACAATGATTAGTGAATTCAATTTTAATTCGACTGGTCAACGCAGGACGCAACATTTCCAATACGTCGTTAATTGCAGTTGTCGTGTGTTCTACATCTATCGTTTTTATGCTTTGCGTATCTTGGCGCGAATAAATCATCATTTTTTCAATTAACGCCACTGCCCGCAGACCCGCATTTGTAATTTGTTCGGTATTTTGCGCCAGCTCTGCTCTTAAATGCTCCTGCTTCATGTCTTCACGAATGTCATTGTTCATTTCGTTGTATCCCATGATACACGCCAAAATGTTATTGAAATCGTGAGCAATTCCCGCTGTCATTCGTCCTATGCTTTCTAACTTTTGCAAATGATTAACTTGCTGATTGAGCATTTCTTTTTGAGCAATAATTAATCTAAGTTCATCAGCGTGCTTTTCTTTTTCTAAGTTTTGAATGACTAATTGCAGCAATTCTCATTATGAAATCAAACAGCTTCAGGTATAGGAATTTCAAGAC
>JBAXMT010000159.1:0-5430 GCA_037134135.1 Methylococcaceae bacterium
AGCCATGGGAGCAAAATGACCGAATCGGGAAGTTATTTTTGACCGAATCCTAAGCACGTTCACCTTGATAGAAAGTTAGAGCTATTTCAGTTAAGTAAAAGCGATTTAGCCAACCTTTCAAAAATAGAGGGAGATTATAAAATAAATTATGTTGAATTCAGTATGGACTTTTTGTGTCCAAGCCAAGAAGTTTATGACGGGCTTACCGAGTTCTTTCACAAACACTTAGTGTCAAATGACAAAAAACCATACTTCTACCTGTATAAAAACAAAGGTGAAGATAAATCAAACACGGTCTATTTTAATAGCCAAAAGGAGAAGAAACGTTTGGTTTATTACACTGACCCCAAAATGGGTAGAATGTCGTCTAAAAAAATGTGGTGCTTGCACATTGAGTATCGAGTAAAAGGTATTTCAGAGATAGCAGAATTAGAAATTTTCACATCAGAAGATTTGGTTAATTTTCAACACGAGAAGCTATGGGATGGATTACTCAACTTTAGAGTTCGTAAATCTCAGGCTGAATTAGGACGGTTTTTTTATCCTGGCAAGCAGCCAGTTCGTCAAACATTATGTAAAAAAGGTAAGATGGAAGTACAAAAAATTCGTCATCTACAAAAATATCTAAGTGAGAAACCGAAGGGTATCAAAAAAGCGTTCCCTAAAATAACAACGGGGAAACAAATACATAAATTACTGGGTAATCTGATTGACCGAAAGTGAGTTGATTAGATTGAAGACACAGGTAAAGCAAATCTTTTCTGATGAACTATCGTTAAATAGCCAATAAGAAAAGACTCGAGGTCCTTGTGTTTGCCTTTGCGTGAATAAACAGTATGGTCACGAAAGAAACCCGCTTTGTTTACTCTACGAGCGAATTTAGCGACGGGGTTTTGTAGTAACTGTTTTTGCAACTCTATCACGAGTGTGTCTTTTTGTTTTTTCTTGCTCATAAAAATAATTCCTTTGGTTTAGTACGATAGGAAGTCCCTATATGTCAGCATAGTCGCTTCCAATCGTGTGCTGGGAAGTAACAAATGCGAGGGGGTATCCATAGTTCAATGTTACATTGGTGATGCTCTAGTATTAAGTGTAAATCCCTATATTATATTCTACATAGAGAATTACACTTAATGTTCCACATTCAAATGGCTACTTAGAACTCACCGTGCATTCTGTCTGAAGTCAGACAAGCCATTAAAGTAAGCCCGTGTCTATTCTAACCTTTAACACACAAAATCTGCTTTAGTGTGTGAACCACTTCAACTAAATCTTCTTGGTTCGACATCACGACGTCAATGTCTTTATAAGCCGACGGAATTTCATCTAACACGCCTTTATCTTTACGACACACAACGCCTTCAGTCTGTGCAATTAAATCAGCGGTGGTAAATTCTTTCTCTGCCGCAGTACGACTCATTTTTCGACCTGCACCGTGAGAGCAAGAATGAAAACTTTCAGGATTACCTTTGCCGCGCACAATAAAAGACTTCGCTCCCATGCTGCCTGGAATAATACCTAAATCACCTTCACGCGCTCGAATCGCCCCTTTTCTAGTTACCCACACATTGGCATCAAAATGATGTTCGTGAGAAACATAATTATGATGACAGTTAACCGCTTCTTTCGTCACTTCAAACGGTGGTAAATGACGTTTTAACGCGGCAATAACTAAATCTAGCATCGCTTGGCGATTTTCAAATGCGTAACGTTGCGCCCAATCAACGGCGTGAGTGTAATCGTTGAAGTGTTCGCAGCCTTCAGGAAAGTAAGCCAAATCACGGTCAGGCAAATGAATAAACCACTGCTCCATATCTTTTCGAGCGAGTTCAATGAAGTAATTGCCAATTGCGTTACCAATCCCACGACTGCCTGAATGCAGCATAATCCAAAGCTGTTGCTGTTCGTCTAAGCACAATTCGATAAAATGATTACCAGAGCCGAGTGTCCCCATTTGACAAATCCAACTAGAGAACTTGCCAAAGGCTTTGAGTAACTTGGGGTGTTTTTCAGTCATCGACATCAGTTGTGTTTCAAACGGCAAAGCTCTATCAGTTAACGCACGGTCTTCTTTGTGTTGGTCACGTCCAACTGGAATATCACGGCTGATTTGGTCAAACACTTTCTTGAGTAACTTCTCGTCAAAATCATTAGCGGTTAGCGATAAACGACACGCAATCATGCCACAGCCAATATCTACGCCAACTGCGGCAGGAATGATGGCTTTATGGCAGGCAATCACGCTGCCAATAGTGGCTCCAATTCCTGTGTGAACATCGGGCATTGCCGCAACGTGTTTGTGAATAAAAGGTAGATTGGAAATGTTGCTGAGTTGTTGTTTAGCGCGGTCTTCAATTTCGTCCGTCCAAATTTTTACAGGTACCTTGCCTTCGGTAAGTACAGTTTTAATCGTCATTGTTTTATCTCCTCGTAGTTTAACCAAATCGGAATGTGACCGACATTAACGGATTCAGATTTTTCTGCGCCAAAGTGAGCTCCCGTAATCCCGATGTCATAAAAGGAAGCCCATTGATACAACGGTAATTGAGTATTTAAAAAATCTCTAATTCTTTCAAAAACGTCACATTCCATTAAAGCCTGCTCAGTGAAATAAACAGTTCGCCATTTTTTGAGTATTGCAAGATTCACATAACCATGTTCTGTTTTTTCAGGACAACCCAAAGCAGAATAGAGTTCTTCATAAATGCCTTTCCAATAAACAGAAACATTCATATCACCATAACAATTCAATTTAACAATCGGATTTACGCCCTCAATCGTCATTGAATTTTCTGAAAACCGATACAACTTAAATTTAAACTCCGATTGATGTTCTTCGTACCAGGCTAAAAACTGCTTAAATTCGGAGTTCACATCTCGCTGTTTAAATCGATAGCCAGAACCGAGATGTACTTTGTTCGCTTTTCTGTATCTACGTTTTTTCATATTTCACCCCTCTGTGGATTAAATTATCGGGAATGTTCAACGTAATTCTCATAGTTAAAACTCCTCCGCCCATTTTTCCCAAAAGCCAGGTTCATCGTGATGCGCGTTTTTCATCGCCGCTTGTAACGGCACAACATAAAATTTCACCGTGTCGAAACGCATCGTGCCATCAGGATGTTCAAGATAGGCTTCTAATTTTTGATACAGCGGAAAATTTTTATCAAACGGTACGTCGAGATAAACCTGTCCTCGGTAGCTCGCCATGTAATTCTCGCTGGCAAAACCACCGCAACACATCCAACTGACACCCATGTTGGTTAAATCATCCAGAACCTGTTTGCGTACTAGGTCTCGTTCAAAAGAGTAGCGACCGTTGTTATCGCCCCACATATCCTTTGCACCAGATTTGGGAGCAAATTCTAAATACAAAACATCACGTTGCTTTTCACGAGCAATTTGGTCGATGTGTTTAATTAGTAGTGGCATTTTGTTTTTCCTTCGTTGTTGGCTGAAAATGCGGCGGCGTATAATTTCGGTAAAATTTCACCTGCTTTGCCGTGCAGGTTATGAGCAGCTATAGCGTTGAAAGTCGTAATCATCGGATTAACTTGTACGACTGTTGCCCCGTTTTTATTAGCGATATACGGTAAATTAGCAGCAGGATAAACCGCCGCCGACGTACCAACGATTAACATCACATCGCATTGTTCGCAGGCTTCAACCGAATCTTCCCAACTATCAACAGGTAACGACTCCCCGAACCAGACCACGCCTGGACGAATATCACCATCACATAAAAGACATTTCGGTGGCTCAATTCGACTTTCTTTTAGCTGAATTTCTTGCTGTGTACTTTCAACAGGTAACTCGTAAGGCGCGTTGCAATTCAAACAACGTGGATGATGCAAACTGCCGTGTAAATGCAGAACAGACTGCCAGCCCGTTCGTGTAAGTCATCGACGTTTTGCGTAATTAACGTGAACTTAGGTACTGCTGTCGCTAGTTTTGCTATCGCTACATGAGCAGGATTAGGTTTTGATTGTAGAACTTTATTGCGCCGCCATTCGTACCAACCCCAAACTAATGCAGGGTCAGCTAAAAATCCGTCTTCACTGGCTAACGTTTCGGCTTCGTAGTTTTCCCACAAACCTGTCAACGCATCTCGAAAAGTCGGGATACCACTTTCTGCTGAAACACCTGCGCCTGTTAGGACAACCAAATGTTTTGCAGTTTGTAATGTTTGGATTAACGCTTCTGAAATCATGTTCTTCTCCTTTAAATAAAACCAATTGGCTGACGTTTGTTCGGGGTTTTAATCGCACATTCCGCCCGTAGACTTTCGATGAACGCATCAACATCGGTAATCGGTCTAAAATGTTGTTGCCGCTGAAGTACCGCAAAATCGCCAGGTGTTAAAAAATCCAATTTTTGAAGTGCGGATTTTTGCCGCGCATTCGGCTGAGGTAGTTCCAAACACTGACAGTAACTTTTCAACAACTTCAAGGCTTGTGCGGGTTTCAACGACTCAAACTTCACTTTCAAATCAAACCGTCGTAATGCCGCAGCATCTAATCCATCTAAACGGTTCGTTGACGCGATAAACACCCCTTCGTACATCTCCATTCGGGTGAGCATTTCATTCACTTCGGTAACTTCCCACGAGTGTTCGCTCAAATTTCTATCGCGCAAAAAACTGTCTACTTCATCAATAAGCAATACGGCTTTTTCTTCTTGAGCGTCACGGAAGATGCGCTCGATATTCTTCTCAGTTTCGCCCACCCATTTGCTAATCAAATCTGAACCGCGTTTAACGTGAAGCGGTTTGTCTAAATAATCGGCTAGCCAGCGAGCGTAGGCTGATTTACCCGAACCAGGAACTCCGAACAAACATAATCGAGCGTTACTATCCCGTTTAATCCCTTTCGCAATTTGCACTAAATCTGCGTCGCAATTTATCAATTCTGGGTCGTAGACTTCTAACAATGTCGCGTTGCCTGTGTGAATAATCGCCTTATGTCCCTGCGCTACCAACGTGCTATTGATTAGATATTGCAAACCATCTGCTAGTTTTTCTGCTGCAAACTCATTGGTCAGCGTGTTTATCACTTTCGTCGCCCGTGTCACAATCGCAGGAGCCAATTCTTCACAACTCGCTAATTGCTTGATGTCCTTGTCGGTTAAAAATTGAGTGCAATTCTCACGCAGTATTTTTTCCCGTTCCGATTTGGGCGGCACAGGTAATTCAATCACCCAATCGAAACGACGCATGAACGCTGGGTCAACGCTTTCTATGTCGTTGCATAACCAAAACGTTGGGACGGGATTTTCTTCTAACAATCGATTCATCCACGCTTTTCGACTTTGAGCTGAAGCATTACGGCTGCTATGCTGGGTAAAAACATCTTCAACTTCATCGAACAGTAACAACGCTTGGGTATTTTTTAGAAACGCTTGCGCGGCTCTCACAGCCGAAAGACGTTCTTT
>JBAXMT010000160.1:0-5419 GCA_037134135.1 Methylococcaceae bacterium
AATCGATACTTACAAATCCTTCGTTATCCAGCTGCAAAATATCTTCTTGTTTTAAATCCCATGTTAGCAGTTGTTGCCATGCAACTAAGAGTGCGTAAAGTGAATTGGTGATATAAGTTTTCCCAGTGTTATTTTCACCGCAAATAATTGTTAAATCTGCTAGTTCAATTTCACCTTCATGTAATGCACCTAATTGTTCAAATTTAAATTTCATTTTTTATTCGTCCTTGTTATGACAATTGAGCAATCCGCCAAACGGATGTTGCCATTTTAGCTAATGTTTTTTGACGTGCTGAAATACGTTCTGGTGTCCAATCAGCGTTTTCTTCGGCTATTTTACGGGTTAATTCAAATTGGCTTTCGGAAAATACAGGTTTTTTGATTGAGAATGGTTCATTGCCTAAATTTTTGTTAGCATTTTTTTTCAATAACGTCATGTTTCCTAAGCGATAAACCATCGCTTCAACTTCTTCATCATTGAATGTGTCCCAACCTGATTCGGGGTTTTGCGGCAAAATATGTTCAACGTTAAAGCTGTCACTTTCAAAGTCGTAATCGTTCCCACTACTGTGTTTTTCTAATTCGCAAAGAATGTAGCGAACCACTCTTAAATTTCGAGAATTCGATGTGCGGATGACTTTTTCAGAAAATGCCATTTTAAATGTTTCATCATTCGGATAGATGGCTTTCAGCCCCTCTAACGTTGCTTTCGCTATTGTTATTTCATCATGGGTAATTTTTTGAGCAATCGAATAATAAAGTCGTTCTTGTTCATGGGTTGGCTGACTACCAATCACGTTGTATCTAAAAGAAATGGTGACGCAACTTTTTAATACTGTTGAAAAATCTTCTAACGACAACTTTCTATGTGCTGCAAATAACAAAGGGAACGGTTGTCTAACGCTAAACATTCGTAAATTTTGAACATAGCTTTTTAACGTAGGCGACCATTGGGAAATTTCAGGATTGGTCAACGCTAAGTAAGTATCCATGTCTTCTTCCATTTCACGAAGCAGTTGAAAAATAGCTTCACGAGTGGTGACTTTCGCTCGAATAACTTTGAATAATTCAGATTGCCTAACAAAACTACGACGACTAAGCCAATGTGTACGAAGGAAATCAGGGAAACTTTCACTTCCTAACCTTGTCACCATTGCTTCCCAGCGTTCTTCCAACGTATTCATTTCATGTGGGTGTTGTTCATGTTCACGATGTAACACAGAAAACAGATAGTTTTTTAGCAGGTCAGTTGAAGATAAGCGAACGCCTCTCGCGTTTAGTGTTTCAAAAACTTTATAGGCATTGAGTTCATCGGTAACGCTGATAACGGTGAAAAACAATTTGTCACTCATCGTTTCCACTAAGCTGGCTAATGCAACGCCTTCATCATTACTTACCTTTTTAGCATAATCGCGTACTCGTTTCTCAAACCATTCAAAGGCTTTTCGCAAACTATGTTCTGATGCACGAAAACCACGTTGAGGCAAATGTCCGAGAGGCACTAAATAAGTTTGGAAGTAATGATCGTTATTACGGTTAAGGGTTAATTTTGTTTTTGAAATGAGTGTAACGGGGTCAAGATAACCGATATACGTTTGACGGATTTGTTCTAATCGTCTTTGATTTTGTTCAGAGTTATTATTATTTTCTATCAGTTTTTGAAGATTTTTTAACGCAGCAAGCACAATCAACGTTAATGTTGTTAAACGTTGTTGACCGTCAATTACATCAAAACTTTTTTCATCTTGGGATTGTAATACTAAATATCCCATGTAATGAGCTGGCTCACCGTTTTCCTGAATTGTCCCTAAAATGTCCATCCATAAATCTTCCCATTCATCATCTGTCCAACTGTAATCCCTCTGAAAACGCGGGATGCGATAAGTCAGACCGTTACCAATGAGCTTACGGTAAGTGTTATTTTCAGTTTTAAAATTTGTTGCAGACATTTTATGTTCCGTTATGTGAGATTCCAGCGAATAACAAATAAGTCTTCCGTTTGATTCGATTGATTCAATTTGCTTTCTAATTTTTCAATTAGTTTTTCCCTACGTTCATCGACTTCATCTTGTCTGTCGAATAGTTCTCTACGCTGTTTATTGCGAGTGCGCTCTAATTCATTTTGCTGTTTTTGCCACGCTAATTTTTCTTCCAATGTAGCAGCTATTTTGGCATTGCGGCGAACTTCTTTGATTTGTAAATCAATGTCTTTAATGCTTTGTTCAAGTCCTAATTTTAAATCATCTGCCCAATGGTCAAGTTTGCTTACTTCATCTTCAAAGAACAATAGATTTCGATTGTTAATGACTTTTATGATGTTGTGTTGTTCTGAAACCAACGTGTTATCAATGTCTGTAGTAGTGGTAACATTTTTTGGTTCACAATTTAGGACTGGCAATTGCATCAATTTTTGAGCTGTTTCCGATGGGAGTATTTCACCGTTATCTGTATTGGCGGCAAATAAAATATGCTCTTCTTTACGTTCGAGGGAATCCACACAGAACAGTTGAACTTTAAGCGTTCCAGATTGACCGAGTAATGATTCTAAAACACTGATTTTCGCGCCATGAGCTTCATAGTTAAAGTTAATGTGTGCTGGTGGCGTAGCGGTATCTTTGGCAGTATTTAATACCCATTCACCTAAAGGATGGTTCAATCTGTAAATATGAGCATCTGTTACATTTTCTGATTTCTGCTTATTGCGTGCTGTTAATTGATAATTTCCAATAGGTGTTTCAGCAGTTACTGCTTGTTGTAATGTAAAGCGGTATTCTTTATCAACAAAAATGGCTTGTGTTTTCAGTTGGTGTTTTGTCAGCGACCAAAATAAACGACTTACTTTATCTAGCCGTTGCTCTGCTTGATTGAGTTGTACACGCAATAAGTCATGTATATCTTCATCAAAATTATCTAATAATTGCTTTTGTGTTTCTTGCATTTGCTTGTTAATTTCAACTGCCATTTCATTTTGGAGTTGCGTAAAAGCAGATTCAATTTGCTCTTTTGTCCTACAAGTTTCATAAATTGCTTGAATACGTTTTTCAAAATCAATTCCCGATTCTATTGAACCCAATACTTCATCTGATGCTCCAAAAACACCATCGAACAAATGAAATTTACTAGACAAAAGTTCTAATACACGAGCATCAGCATAGTTGTTTTGGTTAAGGAAATTGACGACGACAACATCAAATTTTTGACCATAACGATGACAACGCCCGATACGTTGTTCTATACGCTGTGGATTCCAAGGTAAATCGTAGTTAATGACCAACGAACAAAATTGTAGATTGACACCTTCAGCCGCTGCTTCTGTTGCTATCATGATTTCAGCACTATCATGGAAGTTATCTATCAGCGCAGTTCTTTTATCAATTTGTGCAGAACCCGTGATTTTGTCTGAGTTTTTATTTTGTGCTAACCAATCTTGATAAATGGCTGTGACTTCAGGGCTGTTATTAGTGCCACTGAACGTGACTAATTTTGCATCATATTGATTTTTTGAAAGGTATTGTTTTAGGTATTCTTGGGTGCGTTTTGATTCCGTAAAAATAACAGCTTTACGAGGGGCATTCATAACTGCCATTTGTTCAAATCCTTGATTCAACGCAATCAATAATGCCTTGGCTTTGCTATCATCAACGATGGATTCAGCCTGTATTATCAAATCTTCTAGTTCAGCAATCTCATTTTTTAATCGTTCGATGTCAATAAACGTTTCTGATTCGATTATCCCTTCGTTGTCATCGAGTTCTTCAAAATACTCTGTTTCTAAATCATCATCTTCAATGAGTTTTGAGATAAAAGTGATGTCGTCTGTTTGGTGATCCCGTAGAAGTTCAAGGCGATTTTTTATTGTTATTAAAGTGTTATTTACTGCACAGGTACTGGAAGCGAGTAATTTTCTTAAAATTAACCCTGTTAAATGCCGTTGGCGTTTTGGCAGTGCGTAGCTGTCTTCACGTTCAAGTAACTTTGTGATGCCATCATAAAGACAGACTTCGTCTAATGATGGCGTAAATGGAACAGTTATGGTTTTACGTTCGGTATATTGGATGTACTCCAAGACTTGTTTTCGTAATGTTCTTTTAACAAAACGACTCAAACGTTCTTTAAGGTGGTGTGTACTGTTGTTATCCATCATGTAATGCAGACGGAAAGATTTCTCATCGCCAAAAATATGTTCATCTAGTAACGTTGATAAGCCATAAAGCTCTAATAATGAATTTTGCAATGGTGTTGCAGTGAGAAGTATTTTTTTTCGGGAATAAAAAACTCGTTTAAGTGATTGTCCCATTTTGTTATTGGGACGATAAACATTGCGTAATTTATGTGCTTCATCCATAACAACTAAATTCCATGGTTCAGCAACAAGATAATCTTCAATTCGTACTGCGAAATGGTAAGAAAGAATGTTGATACAATTATTGTTTAGCGGATTGTAAATTCCTTGTTTTTTTAATTGCAGCCATGTTTTTGTATCAAGCACTTGTGATGGTAGATTAAATTTATCTTTTAACTCTTGTGACCATTGTTTTCGTAATGCAGCAGGACACACAATTATTAGCTGTCTTTTTCTTTCAGACCAATACTGACAAAGTACCAAACCCGCCTCAATCGTTTTACCTAAACCAACCTCATCAGCAAGAATAACGCCTTGGCTTAATGGATTATTAAGCGCAAATAATGCGGCATTTATTTGGTGTGGATTGAGATCAACTGTTGCATCAAAAAGTGATTGAGATAATCGCTCAACATTGTTGTCAGCTACTTGTTTGGTCAATTCATGTGCGTAGTATTTCGCATGATAATTAGTTATCGCTTTAGTCATTTCAAGCAATTGGCATTTGGTTATGTTTTACAAACAAATCATTCAATGCTTCGGCAAGTAATAATTGTACTGTTTTGTCATTGTCTAATGCCAAGCGTTTAAATTGTTTAGATACCGCAGGATCAAAGAATCCAGTAATTGCTTTTTTACCTACTCTACTGGGTGGAATAACAGTGTTTTCATTTTTTTCTACAGGAACTGTAGGTGCGCTAATTGATTGGTTTGTATCAGCTTTACCGCTAACATTTTGTAGTGCTTGTGCTAAATTCTGTTTTCTTGACATGTTTTATCCTTTACATGAATACATGATTTTTTGATTTCATAAATACATGAAATCTATTTTACTTGTTTGTAAATCCACTTGTATAGATTCATAACTTCAATCATCGCTTTACCATTAAGTTCATACTCTAATACAGACTGTCCTTCTGTTAAGGAGTGGATAAATGATGTTCTATTACCAATGTGTACAGGAGCGAGTTCTATTCCGTAAGATAAAACGGCTTGTTCTGCTTCATGTGCAAGTGAACCTCGGGTGAGTTTAAACAAACGACACAAAAGTTTCATAGGATTTTAGGTTCTTTTACG
>JBAXMT010000161.1:0-5378 GCA_037134135.1 Methylococcaceae bacterium
TCAACGTCGCCGCTTGATCCGACGTTAACTGAGCTAATTCTTGGGTGGTAAATTGGGCAAATATATCAAGCGGAATTACGGGGGTACTCGTTGTTGCGGTTGCCATGATTAGCTCTTCTCGAAAATTTAATAAATGACTTTTTGCGTTTTCAACGCGACATAAATTTCATCAAGTGTTTGTGTGTCGGTATCAAACTGAATGGGTGTAAAACCTTCATTCGTATTCACACAAATCGCAATCAAACCAGCGTGGTTTATCGCATGAATCAGCACGTTATTCGTCGTTTCTAAAATCGTACTTGCGTGACCGTTATCAAACAATTTACGTTCGAGTTGATACGCGATTTCAACACTTTTTTTACCAGTCAAATTGATAGCGGTGGCGATTTGACTAAAACGCGCCGCACGTTCTTCGACGCTGACGGCTTGCAGATTTTCATTATCGCCCGTTCCGACAATCATGCCCGCGCCAACCGTGCCATTCGTCAAACGGTCGATAATAATAAACGACCCCGTGCCTTTGTGGGTTTTGTAATTATCAAACACGACTGGCGCATTCACCGAAACCGTACACAAACCGATTTCATTGAGCTGTAACGCATTCGCGTCGTGATGTTCAAGCGTGTTCACGTCGATACGGTGGTGAATCAACGATACCGAACCCGAAACGCTGCGCGTCGCCAATTTAATCGCGTATTGTTTACCGATATTGAGCGATTGTTCATCCATCCAAACGATGTGCGCTTTGAATTTATCCGCAACAATCGGCGTGAATTCCTGCGTGCCAATCAACATATCGCCGCGACTAATATCAATTTCATCGTCCAACGTCAGCGTCACCGCCATTGGCGCGAAGGCTTGTTCGATTTCACCGTCGTACGTCACGATAGACTTAATCGTGCTGTTTTTGCCTGACGGTAACGCGGTAATTTTGTCGCCTTTTTTGAAAATTCCCGATGCGACCGTGCCGCAAAATCCACGAAAATCTAAGTTAGGACGATTCACATATTGAACCGGAAAACGGGCATCGGTGAAATTACGGTCGTTAGCGATTTCAATCGTGTTCAAGGCTTCCATCAACGGTTTGCCCGTGAACCACGCCATATTTTCACTACGATTTACCACGTTATCGCCGTCCAACGCCGACATCGGAATAAACAAAATATCGTGCAAATCCAACGTTTTCACAAAATCCAAATAATTGGTTTTAATTTGTTCAAATTTCGCTTCGCTGTATTCGACCAAATCCATTTTGTTAATCGCGACGACAATATGCTGAATGCCCAGCAATGACGCGATGAAACTGTGACGTTTGGTTTGCGTTTGAACGCCGTAACGCGCGTCAATTAAGATAATCGCCAAGTCGCACGTTGACGCGCCCGTCGCCATGTTGCGCGTGTATTGTTCGTGTCCAGGTGTGTCGGCGATGATGAATTTGCGCGTCGAAGTTGAGAAATAACGGTACGCCACGTCAATCGTGATGCCTTGTTCGCGTTCGGCTTGCAGCCCATCGACCAGCAACGCTAAATCGATTTTGCCTGCGCCCGTCGTGCCAGATTTCGCACTGTCTGCTAAAACGGCGGCGAGTTGGTCTTCGTAAATCATTTTTGAATCGTGCAACAATCGCCCGATGAGCGTACTTTTGCCGTCATCGACGTTGCCACAAGTTAAAAAACGCACTAATTCTTTGCGTTCGTGTTGCGCTAAATAAGCGTTAATATCGGTGCTGATTAAATCGGATTGGTGGGACATAAATTTAAAATCACGTTAAGGTTAAAATTACTGTGTGTTTTTGTGCTTGGTTGTTGCGATAGCAGTTAAAATTCCAGTCCCAACAATTCACACGCTGTTTTTTCGTCTAACGGTGGCAAAGCCCAATCTTGCATATTAGACGCTAACTCATCAATCATATTCAGAGAGGTTTCTACCAACGCCGTGGTTGCCGCGATATTTAAAATATCGATTCTATTTTTTGCGTTATCTCTGATAATTTTTAAATCACCAATGAAATTTTTAGCTTCGCCAACGGTTTTAGTTTGCCCGTCAATTTGTTTCAGCATAGTTTCCCATTTTGCTTTGATGCTTTTTCGCATCGCATTACGTTGTTCTATTTCTAAAAGCATCATGTCCCGCAATTTTTCATTACTGCCTTTATTTACTTGCTTCCGCAATTCCTCGTCGTTTTTGTGACCGTCTTCAATGTCACGATAGACCTCCTGCTGAACAACTTTAATATCGTTAATTCCGTTCAATTGAAACGATGATAAATAATCAACAACAAAATTCGTTAATTCATAAACGATAATGGCATTTTTCAAGTAAAGAGCCGTTTTGCTTAAACGTTTTTCTGTTGAATCCGCGAAACCCACTTTAGAAATTTCTTCCAATATACTTTTGTTCGCCATTTTGAATATCTCAATAACGGCTGATAACGTGCTGTAAGAAAAGCTCAAATTTTTTTGAGCATCAACAAGTTTTACTAATCTGTTTTTATCGAACTTCGACAAACTGATTCCGTCGATTGCTTTGTCAACCGATTCAAATTTTTCTTTTTCAATAAAATGTGCCGTGGCAAACAGTATTTTTTGAATGTTTTGTGAATACTCTTGTACCTTTGTTTTAATGTTTGCGTGAATGTTTTTGTTGGCGATAAGACTACTACTTAACAATTCCACATTTTTTAATTCAATTTCCTGCTGTAGTCCCATAGATAAATCTGCTTGCTCTTCCAATTCGTCTTGGATTAGCTCTGCACCTTGTTTTAGAAATGCCTCACGAGCGGCGTTTTTTGTAGCTGTCATGTTGTTACCTTGTAAGTTAGTACGATTGAAACCAATTCTTGCCAAATAGAATTATGACCACCACTGATTAAGACAAATAAAAATGCAATTATGGCAATGAAACCAATCACCTTAAAAAATTTAGTTATAAATGATGAATTTTTTGCGGATTTTTGTTTTTTCAATACCTCCGCCTTTTGCTTTTCTTCTGTCTGTCGTTGCTCGGCAGCAATTTTATAACGATATTCGTCAAGTATTTTTTGCTTTTCTGTTTCTAGTTCGGCACCGATTTTACGGCGATGTTCATCAAGTATTTTTTGCTTTTCTATTTTTAGTTCGGCAGTGATTTTATGGCGGTGTTCGTTAAGTATTTTTTGCTTTTCTATTTCTAGTGCATTTTCTTTTATTTTTTGCTGCTGTTCCTCGAGTATTTTATGTGGAAACACTGCACTTACAACATCGTCTACAGCATCACCTACAATATCTATCAGCCCTTTTCCTGGTTTTAGTTTTTCCCATGACTCAGCTATTTTCTTTTCTTCTATGTATTTTTGTTCGGCAGCGATTTTATATTTCTGCTCATCAGCGATTCTTTGCTTTTCTGTTTCTAATAGAGCCGCTTTTTGCTTGTCCGCATATTCTGTAGCGGCTGTTTGCGGTTTCACCTGTGGACGTATCGCGGCAAACTCATCGCTTTGTGTAACATTTGAATAATGTACGCCATTTTTGTTGGTGCCAGTTAATAACGCACCCGTTTGTAAAAATTTAGCTCTTAACGTTTCTTTACTGTCTGCCATGAAATTTCTTACCTGATGTTTTTATATGAAGGAAAACAGTAAAACCTGTCAGTTTTGTAAATTCCAACAGGTGTCGAGCTTGTGTTCTTATGTGATTGACGATTAAAAATACCCTTCGCGTTTTTTCTGTTCCATCGAACCCGCTTGGTCGTGGTCAATTAAACGACCTTGCCGTTCAGAAGTCGTGGTCAACAGCATTTCTTGAATAATCTCAGGTAACGTCGTGGCTTCCGATTCGACTGCACCCGTCAATGGATAACAGCCCAGCGTCCGAAAACGCACTTTTTTCATTTCGACTTTTTCGTGTTCGCCAATCGGCATACGGTCATCATCTACCATAATCAACATGCCATCACGTTCCACAACAGGACGTTCTTTTGCAAAATAAAGCGGTACGATGGGAATTTGTTCCAAATGAATGTATTGCCAAATATCCAACTCTGTCCAATTCGACAACGGAAACACGCGAATACTTTCGCCTTTGTCGATTTTGCCGTTGTAAATGTTCCACAATTCGGGACGTTGATTTTTGGGATCCCAACGGTGATTTTTGTCGCGGAACGAATAAACGCGCTCTTTCGCACGCGATTTTTCTTCGTCACGTCTCGCACCACCAAATGCTGCATCAAACTGATATTTGCTCAATGCTTGTTTCAAACCTTCCGTTTTCATGACATCGGTGTGTTTTTTGCTGCCGTGAACAAACGGGCTGATATTCATATCCACACCGTCTTGATTGGTGTGAACGATTAAATCTAAACCAAGTTTTTTCACCATTTCATCACGGAACGTAATCATTTCTTTGAATTTCCACGTCGTGTCAACGTGCATCATCGGAAACGGCGGACGCGCAGGATAAAATGCTTTCATGGTCAAATGCAGCATTACCGCCGAATCTTTACCAATCGAATACAACATTACAGGTTTTTCAAACTCCGCCGCCACTTCACGAATAATGTGAATACTTTCGGCTTCGAGTTGTTTTAAATGGGTTAATTTATAGTCTGTCATCAAAAAATCCGTTGAGTTTAAAGGCGTGAATGGTGCTTATTCTAATTTGAACAGTGATTTATTACCAATGTTGGGGGTTCAAACGGCGATTGTACAATTAAAATCATACTGTTTTTCTAATTAGCACATTGGCTGAAATTCCAAGTCCTTCATGCAATCGTCGAATCATGTTTATGCTTAATTGACGAGTGCCATTTAACACTTCGGTGACTTTTGCCGCGCCACCAAAATACGGGGCTAAATCTTTTTGCTTTAAACCTTGTTGTTCCATTCGGAATTTAATCGCTTCAATCGGGTCTGGCGAATCAATCGGATAATTTTGTTGTTCATAATTTTCAATCAACAACGCTAATAGCTCAATGTCATCGGATTCACAACTTCCATCAATTGGATTTTTATCCATCAGCATCGTAATTTGTTCTAACGCCTGTTCGTGTTCATGTTGCGACTTAATAATTTTCATTTTAAAGCTCCAGTTTGTCATAGTCAGCGTGCGTACCAATCCATTCAACGATGACTATTCCACCTTGATAACGCACTTTCACAACCAATCGGTAGTGATTGCCTTTGATGTTAAAAATCACGCGATTGTCCGCTAAAAAATCTGCACTAAAATAACGATTTTTAATGTCTTGAGGCGTGTTCCATTCAGCATTACAAACTTCATCAAACCATATATCGAGTGCTTTTTTAACGTTTGCGTGTTTTTGATAAAAACGAATTAACTTGTCACGTCCTAAAACTTTCAAAACCTTCTCCGTGCTTGAATTATGGCGTGATTATAACGAAA
>JBAXMT010000162.1:0-5375 GCA_037134135.1 Methylococcaceae bacterium
GAACAAGTTGAACAAGTTGAACAAGAAACCGAAAATGAAGTTGTTGTTGTAACTGAAGAAATCGCTATCGAAGCTGAAAATAATGATGCCATTGATGATGAAGATTCAACAGAAGAATTTGAAATCGACGTAATCGTTGATGAAGACGGCGACATTGAAATAGCTATCGACACTGATGAAAATGTTGATATAGATGTTGAAATCTCGATGGAATCTTCAGAAACAGATGACGCAGTTATCAATGAAATCGTTGAAGAAATCAGTGAAATTGCCGTGGAAGAAACAGACGTTCTTGAAAAAGAACCCGAAGAAGAAGTTCCTGAAAAAGAACCTGAAGAAATAGTTGAGCCATTGATTGAATTAAATGCTGAAGCGACGATTAAAAATATCGTGGCACTTTATGACACAATAAAACGGGCTTTAGCTGCACACGATACCATTGAAATCAATGCTTCAGATGTAACGACAATTGATACTGCAACGTTGCAATTATTAGTTTCATTGAAAAAATATCAGCAGCAATCACATAAAAATGTGGACATCATTTATCCGTCTACACGATTTATTGAATCTGCAAAATTGTTGAATTTACTTGATGTTCTTGAAATAACCGAAGTCTAGCAATTGATTGATAAAATCAAAGGAAATGCGTTGTAAATATGGCTATCGTAGAAAAAGAACGCGAATTTAAATTTACCGCTGAAGATTTCAATATCTTGAGAAAATTATCGAATGATCATTCTGGCATTCAAGTGCCAGATGAACGTTTTGATATGTTTTATTCTCGTTTATCGAAACGTGTTAGAAAATTAGGATTAAGTAATTTCAAAGAATACTGCCAGTATTTACATAATCATCACGACAATGAATTTACTGATTTTATTAACGCAATTACGACAAATTTAACTTCCTTTTTTCGTGAACAGCATCACTTTGATTATTTGCGTGACGTGGTTATTCCAGAATTGTTGGTACGAAATAAAAGTACAAAACAAATTCGTATTTGGTCGGCGGGTTGCTCAACGGGAGAAGAACCTTATTCTGTAGCGATGACATTATTGGAAAATTTACCCGCTGGTTGGAATACTCAAATTTTAGCCACCGATTTAGATACCAATGTTTTGCAAACCGCTTCAGACGGCATTTACACACAAGATCGAATTGCAGATTTATCACCCGATGTTTTAAAGCGTTGGTTTATGCGAAGTAAATCGTCGCCTGATTACGTTAAGGTGAAACCCGAATTACAAGAAATTATTCAATTTAAACAATTAAATCTGATGCAAGATTGGGGTATGCAAACACCTTTTGACGTTATTTTTTGTCGGAATGTGTTGATATATTTTGACCGTGAAACAAAAACTACCTTGGCGAAACGATATGCTAAAATGTTGGCTAGTAAGTCCTGGTTATTTATTGGACACTCGGAGTCATTAAATCAAATTTGTAACGAGTTTGAGTTGGTGGCAACTACCAGCTATAGAAAAAATACATAAAAATGAGTGCTAGCGAAATTGATAAACCCTCTATTCACGGTTTTGACCACGTCAATCGTTATTTAGACAGAGATCACGGTATTGTTGCTGCAAAAATACTACCAGGTGAATACTACGTTACCGCTGAAAATGAACTGATTACAACGATATTGGGTTCGTGTATTTCAGCATGTGTGCGAGACAAAGAATCGGGCGTTGGTGGCATGAATCATTTTATGTTACCCGAAACGACAAAATTAAAAATGCAGCAAGGCAGCAATGCCATGATTGGTCAAGCGAACCGTTATGGTAATTTTGCGATGGAACACCTAATAAATACCATTTTAACCAATGGTGGCAAACGTAAAAATTTGGAAATTAAGGTGTTTGGCGGTGGAAAAATTATTCCAACGTTAAGCGATGTCGGCAAGAGCAATATAGATTTCATTTTGGACTATATTGACCAAGAAGGACTGACATTGTTATCGCAAGATTTGGGTGATATTTATCCGCGTAAAGTCATTTATTTTCCAAAAACAGGAAAAGTTGGAATGAAAAAAATCCAAGACTTGCATAACGATACTATTGCACAGCGTGATCACCAATACTTAAGAAATATCAAAGATTTGCCTGTTGAAGGCGATGTTGAACTATTTTAATTCGTAACAAAATAAATAAACCCGATTCTCAGAGTACGCATGAAAAAAATACGAGTTTTAATTGTCGATGATTCCTTATTAGTCCGAAAAATATTAACCAGCGTACTCAATAATGCTCCAGATATTGAAGTTGTTGGGGCGGCAGAAGATGCTTTGGTCGCAAGAGATATGATTAAAGAGTTAAATCCTGACGTATTGACACTCGATATTGAAATGCCACACATGAATGGCATTACGTTTTTGCGGAATTTGATGCGTTTGCGCCCGATGCCTGTTGTGATGATTTCAACGCTTACAAGTCACGGCGCAGAAGTGACTTTAGAAGCATTGGCTTTAGGAGCGGTCGATTTTGTATTAAAACCCAAAATAGATACAGAGCATACACTTGCAGATTTTTCAGAAGAAATTATTTCAAAAGTTCGTGTCGCGGCAAATACGAATGGAGAAACGCAGAAACAGCATGAAGAACCTAAGGTTGTTAATGTAATAAATGCAATGCAAAAAATCCTCTCAACACAAAATACAACGAATTTTACTAAACTCATTGTTTTGGGAGCATCGACTGGGGGTACAGAAGCAATCAAAGTCGTAGTAAAAAGTTTACCTGCAAATTGCCCACCTATTTTGATTACTCAACATTTGCCAGCGGCGTTTAGTGAATCTTTTGTGCAGCATATTGATGCAGTAACACACATGAAAGCAACGATTCCAGTACATGGGCAAGTTGTTGAATGGGGTAATATCTATCTTGCACCAGGTGGTTTTCAAATGGGCGTGATACGAATGAATAATCAATATATTATTCAAATTGAAGATAGTGCGCCTGTGAATCGCCATAAACCTGCTGTTGATGTTTTATTTCATGCGGCTGCCAAATGTGCGAAAGAAAATGCGGTATGTGTTTTGCTTACAGGAATGGGAGCAGATGGCGCAGTTGGTATGCAAGCCATGAAAGAAGCTGGTGCAAAAACCATTATTCAAGATGAAGCATCTAGTGTTGTTTGGGGGATGCCTGGTGCAGCATTTAAATTGGGCTGTACAGATTACGTTCTTCCTTTAGATGAGATTGCCGCTAAAATTTTGACACTGGTTAAAACTGGATTACGTTAACAGGCGAAAAGAGACATTATGAACAGTCAAACAAAATCACAATTTATTGCAGTTGCTTCGATTACGTCGGAGTTGAGTGCCGTTATGGTCGTTGCCAAAGAAATTTCGTTGGCAGCAGCGAATGCAAAAGCAATTGCCTTTCGGGCGGGTGACAAAGCAAAAGGCTTTCAACCAATTACCGATTTTATTAACGAACTGGCTAAAGAAACCATTGAATTAGTTACGAATATCAATGTTTATGCGTTACTTTTATATCGCTTAACCGTTAATGAATATCGACGTACAGCGGCTTACAATCGTTTTGAACAAGTAGCAAAATTGGCGAATGGAGCGCATTACGCTAATTCTATGCAAGAGCCGATTACACATGCAAAAACGATGATGCAAGATTGCCAACGTCAGTTTAAACGTGATGTGACGCAATTATTAGGACAATTAGAAGCTGTTATGCACCACGCCCGAGCAGCGCGTGTTATTGCGGCAAACTCGCGTATTGAAGCATCTCAAGCGGGTGAGTATTTACAAAGTTTACAAGCCGTTGCCGAAAGCGTCGATAAAGCGGCGCATACCATTCATGATAATGTGCAACGTTGCCGAATCGCATTATCGATTTATCGTAATAGTTAAAAAAGGAGCATCATTTTCATGAAAATGACTAAGATTTACGAAGGAGCGCATCAATGGGTGATGTTTGGGCGCGACGAAAATAAACCCGATAACATTATCGACAGTAATCAGTATATTGTGCGAACAGCAAATAAATGTTTGTTGCTCGAACCAGGTGGCACTGAATTATTTGCACCAATGATGGCAGCGGTTTTACATCACGCGCCTGTTGATCAAATTACAGATTTGTTTGCATCACACCAAGACCCTGACGTAATTTCGTCATTAGGCTTATGGGATCAAGCGTTATCAAATGCGAAATTACACGCCCCTGCTCTTTGGGAAGGCTACATTCGCAATTTCGGCTGTGAATCGATTGAATATGTGCCGATTCCAGACAATGGCGAAACAATTAAAATAGAATCTGTGGAATTACAAATTATTCCAGCGCACTACTTACATTCTCCTTGTAACTTTCATGTTTATGATCCACAAGCGAAAATTTTAATGTGTGGTAGTGTTGGTTCTGCTTTTGAACCTGCGAATGCACCAGTATTTGTTGAACGCTTTGATGTTCACGTTGAGAAAATGCGAGCCTATCATCAACGGATGATGCCGTCGAATCAGGCTAAACGTGCCTGGATTGATCGTGTTAGAAATTTAGATATTGATATTTTGGCTCCACAACATGGACGAATGTTCAAAGGCGATGATGTTAAACGCTTTTTGGATTGGTTCGATTCGTTACAAGTTGGAACAGGTGTTTAATTTAAAAATTATTATTTATGTTATAAAAAGTGTGTTGTTTGGTTGTTGTAAGAAGTAAAGTTGTTTGTAAAAAAGTGTGTTGTTTTGTGTTAAGAAAGTGGGGAAAGACCGTCTGATGAGCAATTATCAGGCGGTTTTTCTTTTGGCATAATCAACAAAAAGCGCAAGCCGCATTTCTGCGACTTGCGCCTTTTCGAGCATCAAGAAACTATTTTTTCTCTTTTGCTTTATTGCGTTCTGTGACTTCTTTGATGACTTCTTCAGAAACGTTTTTAGGGCAAGGTAAATAATGCGAAAATTCCATCGAGAACTGACCACGACCAGATGTCATGGTACGCAAATCACCGATATAACCGAACATTTCGCTCAAAGGCACTTCTGATTTAATACGAACACCCGTTGGACCTGCATCTTGCGATTTAATCATGCCGCGACGACGGTTTAAATCGCCGATTACGTCACCAACGTGATCAGACGGTGTGAATGTGTCAACAGCCATGATTGGTTCAATCAATTGAGGACCCGCTTTTGGCATGGTTTGACGGAAAGCTGCTTTTGCCGCGATTTCAAACGCGATTGCAGATGAATCCACTGCGTGGAATCCACCGTCTGTTAAATTCACTTTGAAATCTAAGCAAGGGAAGCCAGCCAAAACGCCTTTGTCCAACATTGATTTGAAACCTTTTTCAACAGCTGGCCAGTATTCGCGCGGTACGTTACCACCCGTAACTGTTGATTCAAATACGAAACCTGAACC
>JBAXMT010000163.1:0-5329 GCA_037134135.1 Methylococcaceae bacterium
ATGTTTATTTACTCACAAATAATTCTAAAACTTTAGGTTGTTGTGCTTGATGCTCGTGTTCTGAACCAGCATACACTTTCAACTTTTTAAACATCGCACGACCCAATGGATTGTTCGGTAACATACCTTTTACCGCTGTCGTTAAAATACGATCTGGGAAGGTTTTTCTTAATTTACCCAACGTCGTTGTTTTCAAGTTACCAATATAACCTGTGTGATGTTGGTAAAGTTTGTTTTTTTCTTTATTGCCTGTCACACCAATTTTTTCAGCATTCACAACGATGATGTAATCACCAGTGTCAACGTGCGGGGTGTATTCAGGTTTATGTTTACCGCGAAGGCGAAGTGCGATTTCAGACGCTAAACGACCTAACGTTTTGCCTTCTGCATCAACCACATACCAATCGCGTTTTACTTCTGCGGGTTTTGCGCTAAATGTTTTCATTTTTTTATTTCTACCAAAAATCTCAATAATTGAGAGCGAAAATTAAGTAAATCACCAACTTTTACAGCTGGTTCTTATGGTGGCTATTATAGACCAGTAAACACTTATATAACAACCGCGCATCGTTCATAGTTTGATATTAAGCGAATGCAATTTTCGATATAAATGTGTTCGCTCCATGCCAACAGCAGCCGATAATTTCGCCACGCTGCCACCTGTTTTTTCAAAATGATATTCCAAATAGGCTTTTTCAAAATGATCACGCGCTTCTTTTAGTGGCAAATTAAAAAATTCTGGGACAGATGACATTGTCATCGAATCACCACTAATTCTCCCAACTGTATTTTTCACTTCATCTAATTCAATTGCTTCACCTACACCCAAAATCATTAAACGTTGCACCACATTTTTGAGTTCACGGACATTGCCACGCCAACTGTAATTGCGTAAATAATTTTGTGCAGCCATCGAAAAACGTCGAAATGGTAATTTTTCATGTGTCACAAAATAATCCACATAAGAATTTAACAATGCGGGTACGTCTTCGCTGTGTTCGCGCAACGGCGCAATTGTTAACGTCACTTCATTGAGTAAATAATAAAGCTCATGCCGAAACCGCCCCAAGCGCACCTCTTCATCTAAAGCCATACGCGTCGAAGCCATTACATGAACATTTACATTTACGGCTTCACTGCCCCCTACTCGCAAAAATGAACTCGATTCCAACGCACTCAATAAACGCAATTGGGTTTCTTTGTCCATGTCGCCAATTTCGCCCAAAAACAACGTGCCGTTATTCGCCCGTTCAAGCAATCCTTGATAAATTCGATGTCCATCTTCTTTGCCAAAAAATTCGACCGCTGAATTTTCAGGTGAAATGCTACCGACTGCAACGTTAATAAACGCGCCATTTTTATGTGCGCTGTGATTGTGCAAATATCGTGCATAAAGTTCTTTACCAACGCCCGCTTCACCGACAAACAAAACGCGAGTGTCATGTTGCGCGAGACGTTTCAATTGTTCTTTGGTTCGTGCAACCGCCACACTTTTCCCAGTCGGCTCAATATCAATATGAATCGTGGGACGCAAACCTGCATTTTGTTGACCTGCTTCTAAGGCTTTTTCGACAAGTAATAACAATTTTGCCAACGATAATGGCTTTTCTAAAAAGTCGAACGCACCTAATCGTGTCGCTTCAACAGCCGCTTCAACAGAACCATGTCCAGACATCATAATGACAGGACACAATGTTTTTTCTTCGGCGAGCCATTCTTTCAACAAGGTAATTCCGTCTGTATCAGGCATCCAAATATCAAGCAAAATCAAATCGGGTTTGGTCGAAATTTTTAACTCTTTCGCGACGCTAGCATTTTCAGCCATACTGACTTGATAGCCTTCGTCTTCTAAAATTTCGCCTAATAAATGGCGAATATCGGGTTCATCATCAACAACTAAAATACGCGAAAATTGATTACTCATAAGGTTTTTATAGATTGAATTAAAGTGGCATAAATCATGGCATTCTATAGTTTTAGATGCAAACGTGATTTTGAAGGTAGAATTGAAACAAATGAAAATTCAACAAAACAAATTATGATTCAAATTTTGATTTTATGGGCGATTCTGATTGCTATAAATTTAACGATTCGCCCGTTAATGCCTATCGACGAAACCCGTTATATTGGTGTTGCGTGGGAAATGTGGCAGCGTGGTGATTTTTTAGTGCCACATCTCAACGGTGAAACTTATAGCCATAAACCGCCGCTATTATTTTGGTTGATGCAACTTAGTTGGTGGATTTTTGGCGTTAATGAATGGACTCCGCGTTTAATTTCGCCATTATTTGCGCTAGGTTCGACATTATTATCAGGTTCAATAGCGCGTGAATTATGGCGTGATCGTCCACAAATATCTGAATCTACACCGCTAATTTTACTTGGCTCATCGTTTTGGTTGATTTACAGCACATTGACGATGTTCGATATGCTGTTGGCATTTTTTGTTTTATTGGCAATTTTTAGTTTATTCAAATTGTCGCGTTCAAATTCGTGGCGTGACGTGCTTTTACTTGGCTTTGCAATCGGCGGTGGCGTATTAAGCAAAGGTCCTGTTGTGCTGTTGCAAATTTTACCTGTGGCGTTGCTCGCTCCGTGGTGGATTCAAACTAGAACGGCAGATTTCTTGTGGCGCGATTGGTATTTAAAATTGTTTGCCGCGATTTTTATTGGTGCAAGTTTGGCGTTAGCGTGGGCAATTCCAGCAGGAATTTCGGGCGGTGAAGATTATAGAAATGCGATTTTTCTTGGTCAAACCAGCGGGCGACTTGTGAAATCTTTCGCGCATCAATTACCGTGGTATTGGTATTTAGAACGTTTGCCGTTGTTATTATTGCCATGGATATTTTTCAAACCGCTGTGGCAAGGTGTGAAACAACTGACGTTAAACGATACTGGCGTGCGATTTTGTATCGCGTGGGCATTACCCGTTTTTTTGATGTTTTCATTAGTGAGTGGCAAACGGATTCATTATTTATTGCCTTTGATTCCCGCATTGGCATTATTGTTAGCGCGTGCCGCTGATGAAATAAAAGATATTCAAAAATGGCAAAAGTCTTATTTCTACGTTTGGTTTATTTTTGCTTTTATCGCTATGATTTTAGGTTTATTTCCCGCGTTGAATACCGTCTATCATTGGAATAAAGCGTTAAATGGATTTAATCCAATTTGGGGGGCGATATTAGAAATCATGCTGTTTTTTGTGATTTTCTCCAATCGAACAAATATACGCCAAATCATTTTTTACACTTGTATCCTTTCGATTGCTGCGCCGACATTGATAGCAACGAGTTATTTAGATGTGTACGCTTCTCGTTTTGACACCAAGCCGATTGCTGAAAAAATCGCCTACAACGTGTCGAAAAATAAACCTGTGGCATTTTATACGGGTAAATATCACGATCAATTTCAATTTCACGGACGTTTGACGCAGCCGCTGACGCTTTTAAATTCGCCCGAAACTTTACAAACTTGGGCGCAAGAACATTCGGACGGATTTGTTTTAATCGATTCCGAAAAGTTACCGCAAGATATTTTGTTTTATTCACACGCTTATCGTGCGGGACAGTTAGGATTTATTAAAACTGAAACTTTGAAAAAATATCCCGATTTAATTCACACATTGCAACCTTAAAATCATGTTTAGACTTAGCCAGTATATGCGCGAAGTGATTGCGCCCACGCCAATAAAACCAACACGAAAACCCGTTGCACCTGTGGTGATTTGGAATTTAATTCGGCGTTGCAATTTAACCTGCCAACATTGTTACACCACGTCGGCAGACAAAAATTTCCCCAATGAACTCACTACGCCCGAAATTTACACGGTGATGGACGATTTAAAAGCGTTTAAAGTTCCCGTATTGATTTTATCGGGCGGCGAACCGTTGTTGCACCCTGATATTTTCGCTATTTCGCAACGCGCCAAAGACATGGGTTTTTATGTTGCGTTATCGAGTAATGGCACCAAAATTTCAACCGAAAATATCAACCAAATTGCAGCCATAAATTATTCGTATATTGGCGTGAGTTTGGATGGTATTCAAGAAACACATGATGCGTTTCGTCGCTCGAAAGGTTCATTTAATCAAGCGTTGCGCGGTATCGAATTGTGTTTAGAAAAAGGCATTAAAGTCGGCATTCGTTACACATTGACGCAATCAAACGCACATGATTTTCCCGCGATGTTGCAATTGATGGATGATTACAATATCGACAAATTTTATTTGTCGCATTTGAATTATGGTGGACGCGGTAATAAAAATCGTGCCGATGACGCGCATTTTACGATGACGCGTGACGCAATGAATTTGTTGTTTGAAACTTGTTATCGCTGGGAGTTGGAAGGCAAAGAACGCGAATTTGTCACGGGAAATAATGATGCTGATGCGGTATATTTTCTGCATTGGGTTCGCGCTCGCTTTCCTGAAAAAGTCGCGCACATTCAAGCTAAATTAGAACAATGGGGCGGTAATTCATCAGGCGTGAATGTGGCGAATATCGACAATCTTGGCAATGTTCATCCTGATACATTTTGGTGGCATTACAATTTAAGTAACGTGAAAGAGCGTCCATTTTCTGAGATTTGGCAAGATACCAGCGACCCGTTAATGGCGGGCTTAAAAAGTTCACCGCGTCCACTCGAAGGGCGTTGTAAAACTTGCCATTATCAACCAATTTGTAATGGCAATACTCGCGTCCGTGCCGCGCAAACGACAGGAAATTATTGGGCAGAAGATTCAGGTTGTTATTTGACCGATGATGAAATATCGAATAATTAACTCCCGTTTATTTTTTCGTAACATTTATTTTTTGCGGTTCTAAATAGGCAACATTCAAATGATCATCAATCAGATATTTTCGCGCCACGTTGCGAACTTGTTCAGCAGTCACTTGATTGATTTTTGCGACATATTCGCCTTCTTTTTTCCAACCTAATCCAACAGTTTCAAGCATTCCGAGTTGCATCGCTTGATAAAAATTTGAATCGCGTTGATAAACTTCGCTGGCTAACACTTGCGCTTTGATGCGTTGTAATTCGGCGGGTTCAACAAGTTTGGTTTGTAATTTTGCAATTTCTTCTTTTAGTGCAGCTTCAACATCCCAAACGGTTTTACCTTCGGCTGGCGTGCCTTCGAGTTCAAATAAATCGTCGAGACGTGAGGTTAAGTTATAACCAGCATTCGCTTCGACAGCGATTTGTTTGCCGCGAATTAACGAGCTACTCAAACGCGCACTGCTGCCACCATCTAACACACCTGCTAAAACTTCCAACGCGTAGGCTTCAGATTCATCTTTTACGGTTTTCAAAGTTGGGACGTGATAACCC